>CAYOHQ010000017.1:0-20300 GCA_964403805.1 uncultured Thioalkalispiraceae bacterium
ATCGGCTAAAACCGGAAATGATAAAAATAGTGGTGTTAAGACACCAATTGAAATATGTAATAATTTTTTCTGGGTAGAATATTTGTGTTTATTCATCATGACTAAAACCGCGTTACAGATGTTGGTTAAATTATTGGTGTTGCTGTTGCTTCGGTACGATATAAGCAAGACCTTGAATATTATTAGTTTTTGCACCAGTGCCGCCAATGCTGCTGAGCCCATCGAGATCCAGGCTACACACTGCACCAAAGCGGTAACTGAAACCTTGTAATAATTGTTTTTTACATTCTGATTTACGAATGACAGCAACGGATGAATCAACATTAATACCGAATGTTGGTTTGGCATAAATATCTGTGCCTGAAATTGTATTAATTGGTGCTAAGATTGCAGCATCCAACACAGGCTTATTCGCAATGGTGGTGCTAATCGCTGACTCAGTTGCCTGAAAGGTAATGCTTTTACTTTGAACATTTGAGGCCATGCGTTCCTCAAAAATTGAGGCATTCATAGAACTCACTGCTAGCATCGTTAAGATCAACAAGACCACTAAACTCATGATCATAACTGCACCATTAGTATCTCGTTTACCACAGGGTATAATTTGTTTTAAGTGATTGTCCTTGTTCATTGATTTTATCCAGTTCAAATATTGTTACGTAGCATGATTGTTGCGGTAAATACACGGCGGTTTTTGTTATCGTTAAAACCATTGATATTAGTTCCAGGTACGGTATAGAATTTTCTGGTTTTCATATTCGAAGTTTCCTGAATACTATTCGCTAACACGGCTATTCGAACACTAACAATTCTTGCCCAGCGATTAGCGATGTCATCCGCTGTAATATAGGTGTTTGCTACACCATCAGGAATATTGTCGGTATCCATGCCGTAGAGAATTTGTAAACTGTCGATGCCTTCGATGAGCTCAACATTATTACAAAACAAGCCGGGAACATTATTCGCGTTTAATTGAATATCGTATTGATTAACAATTGGATCAATTAAATTGCCATTGCAATCTGCTGTTAATGGTGTCGGTTGATTGTATTGCAAAGTGATTTGATCAGAAGCACCGGCTGCACCTTCAGTTGTTGTAACGTCATTAAATGCGAGTGGGCCTGCTCCTTGCGGAAAGCCAGCCATTCGTATATCACGGGTTAAAAATTCCATTACAAAACGACCATTTTCCTGTACGCGGGATAGCCCAGTTTGAACCGAGCTGGCTTTTTTACTACTGGCGTAAATTGACGTTATCCCGAGTAAAATAATTGCGCCAATGGCCATCGCAATTAGTAACTCGATGAGATTAACGCCTTTTGAATAAAACCTGCCTTTATTAACAGGCAGAAAAATAGGCCGGGCTGAATAGGAGTATCTCATGGGCGCACTACCATACTTAGGGTACTTACCTGATTGGCATCAGCTAAGGTAGCCGCGTTGGGTGCAATAATGGATTCAGCCCAGCTTATTGAAACTGTATGCGGTGATCCTGTCGAACAGGGATTTGCATCGGTAAGGTCAATATCGGCACAGGTGATATTGGTGTTATTGGCATTGGGTAAGTCATTTTCGATTGCGCATATAAAATCTGCAATATCCAGTTGAGCAATCTGGTTGCTGCTGCAACTTGCTGTTGTACAATCAGGTCGGGCTTGAGCTGCACAAGCACCATTGTAATTTGCTGCTGCATAAAGGTTATTGTCCATTGCTATTTTATTAATACGCATACGAGTTGCGATATCATTTGCAATAAAGCTTGCTTGTGTACGTAACAGAGCACCGTTATTTCCCTGCATACTTTGCAAGTGCATTGCAGCGAGCCCCAATAGACCGATGGCAACTATCACAAGTGATACCATTATTTCAATCAGGGTAAATGCTTTTAAATAACGGATCGATCGGTAGTTCGAAGAAGTGTTTAGCGTGGTGCGCCTGGTTAGAGTTTTGGACATTGCGTGGCGTTTCCTCTGCCAAGTGAGCTTATGCGCCCAACTCGTGATACGGATATTGCTCGTGAGTCATTTATGCCACGATCATCACAGAATGAAATTATACCCGCAGAACTGGCAAGACCGGTTTTTGCAAATGTTAGCCTTCCTAGAGTGGCAAAAGTGCTGCGAATCGAGCTGCCCAGTGCGGGTCGTGCTGCACGTTTTAATAGAATATCATTGTTGTCAAAATTATTGGGTGTGCCTCCAACATCGCTGAATAATACCCAGCCATTTTCCCAGTTGTTGCTATTACAGTTTGGTATTGCTGCTGTTGAATTTGTTGTTGCGCATAACACAACATTGGACTCGCGAGTAACGGCTTCAGTTCGTGCGTAATTTAACAAGGCAACATACGCATTTGTGTTAGTCACAAGTGCGTTATTTTTAATCATAATATTAAATTGCGGCAAGGCAATTGCAGCAATAATGCTAACAATGGCGAGGGTAACCAATAGTTCGATTAGAGTGATTCCATTTGTATTTTTTATTGAGTCCATTAAGAAACATTATGACATGATTAATCTTAAAAAAAGAGATGTATTCGACAATATGTTCCTATATTTATCAATAAATGAGTTATTTTTGTACGTGCTGGCTATTATTTAAACAAAAAATACAGTCACTAATAAGGTTTGCCACTAAAATATTTAAATAGCACTAAACAATAATGGCTATTTATTAAACTATTCAGCACAGAACTGCAGTAGACATTATCTGTATTTATTTACCTAAATTTTATTAATAACTATTAAAATATTTTTAATTAAGCCGATAGTATTTTCATGATGTGAGATTTAATTCAAATTCATAATTGCTAATTACAAACGGTTTAAAAGATGAAAATTAATTACAATTTAATGATTGCCGGTGTATTAACCATTATCGTTGGCGTGTTGTATTTGGCTGTCATTGTAGGTGGACCTGACTGGTATCGCCTTTTTGGCTTAGGAGAACTGGCAGCAAGCCAGGTTGAGCAAGGCCAGTTTAAACCTCAGGCATTAACGTTTGTTCTTGCCATCACATTAATCACCTGGGGCTGTTATGCATTTTCAGGTGCCGGGTTTTTAAAACGATTACCACTACTAAAACCGTCATTAGTCTGGATTACCATCATATTTCTAATACGAGGTGTTGCATTCGTTCCTGCTTATATATTTAATCCTGAAAGTGTTGATAACTTAATCATCGTCAGCTCATTTCTTTGTCTCACCTTTAGTATTACCTACGCCATGGGCCTTCGTGAAGTCTGGGCAAGATTGTAGCCTTAAATTCAGTACTCTATATATTATGTTACTGTGATACGATAACGCCAAGTTAAATCGTAGCGTTATCCGGCGTGATAACCTCAACAGTTATACAGGTATTAGAACAGTACTATGACAAATGCGCGTGTCTTAAAAGCAGAAGAATACATAATCGAGAAAGAACCTTATTTTGAAGCCATTGGTGAAGAAATAGAAATTTTCGAAGCCGCCTATAAACAAAACTTACCGGTATTGCTAAAAGGACCAACGGGTTGCGGTAAAACACGTTTCATGGAATACATGGCCTGGCGTTTAAAAAAACCGCTTATCACCGTGTCATGCCATGATGATTTAACAGCATCTGATTTGGTTGGACGGTATTTAATTAGTGGCGGTGAAACAAAATGGGTTGACGGGCCATTAGCAAAAGCGGTTCGTAGCGGCAGTATTTGTTATCTGGATGAAATAGTCGAAGCACGAAAAGATACTATGGTAGTGATTCATCCACTTGCCGATGACCGGCGAGTATTGCCCATAGAAAAAACTGGCGAGTTACTTGAAGCCAGTGATGATTTTTGTTTATCCATATCTTATAACCCGGGTTATCAAAGTGTCTTAAAAGATTTAAAACAAAGTACCCGGCAGCGTTTTATCGCATTGGAATTTGATTTTCCAAATGCTGAACTGGAAACAACCATCGTTATAAAAGAAACCGGGGTTGAAAAAGACATTGCATTAAACCTGGTTAAATTTGCCAATATGACACGAAATTTAAAAGGCAGTGGTTTAGAAGAAGGCGCGAGTACCCGACTATTAGTTCATGCTGGAAAATTGATCGTTGATGGAATTTCACCAGTTATGGCATGTCATGTTGCGATAGCGCAGGCATTAAGTGATGATCCGGAAATGTTATCTGCAATCAGTGAATTATCTTCCTCATTATTTTAGTTTTGCATGTCAATAAAAACATCATTGTCCATTTCTGATATAGCATCGAATCTCGATGTTACGCTAGATGTTGAATATACTTTTGTTAAAACCATTCCGTTAGCTGAACTTATTTCAAAATTAGAACGTAGTGAACAAATTTATATTCTGGATTGGGTAAAACGGGTTGCCAGTATCAATATAGAGCTGGCGTCACAATTTATACAGCATGGCGTTACAGTGCTGGATAAAATGGATCGACGTACTATCGAAGCATGGGCATTACACGCAATGGATGTCTATGATCAGTCTGGTTTATATAAAGCACTAAAAATAATTCATACGGTTGATGATTTTCTACAACAGCAGCACGAACGAACATCGGGTGCAGTACTCGAAGATGAGTTAGCGGTTTTATTGCATTTTGTTCATGGGCTTAGTGGCCGAAAATTAAATTTAATCGAAGCAGAACATTCTTACACCGATACTGAAGCTATTTATTTACCTGCTTTAATTGCACAACTCCCCACTACAAAAGAAAATTTTTTATTATACAAATCAACCTTGACATTCCATTGGGCACAAACTTTTTTTGGTACTTTTAGAATCCGTTTATCAGAACATCTGTCTAATCACCCAACACCCTCAAAGCTAAAAAAAATGTTTCATTGTTTTGAAACATTGCGGTTAGATGCTTGTATTAAGCGTGAGTTACCCGGTCTGTATCGTGACATGCAAGAACTAAAAACACAATTAACAAGCCAGAAACTCTCGAATGAATGGCTACAATATCAAACGATATTGAGTGATAAAACCAAAACAGTTTTTGACTCATTGGATAATGCCAAACAGCAATGTGATTCGCTTGAGCCATTTGAATCTTTTTGTTACCAGGGCATTTTGGATCATGAGCTGGTCGAAGCTTGCATGGATAAGCGAATTGAAAAAGAAAAAGCCCAACTCAAAACCGCATTGTATAAAATGACGGAAGAACTTGAAGATAGTGTACAACAGGAAGATTCAGAACAGGATAAACGCGATCATAAATTTGATCTTAAAGAATTACCCGAAAAAGAATTAACAGACGATCAAAAAGAATTGGAAGATTTTCAATTCATGCTCGATGAGCAACCAATAGCACCACCTGAAGATGTTAAAGCAATTATGAAATCAATCATACAGGATTTAGGTGAAATCCCGGATGATTATCTGGTTGCTGCTGGTGACGGTGAATACGATGCAGACTATTTAAAAGATCAAGAGCTTAATCCAGATGATGTCTGGTCTGGCACCTATCACGAAGAAGGCGCTTTTTTGTATAACGAGTGGGATTTTTTACGACAGCACTACCGCAAAAACTGGTGTGCAGTGCGAGAGAAAACCATCAAACCGGTATACGATGATTTTGTTTTTCAAACCAAAAAGAAATACAGCGGTTTAATAAAACATTTACGAAAAATATTTGAAGCCATGCGCGATGAAGATCGACTATTGAAACGTCAGGTAAATGGTGATGGTATCGATATTGATGCCTTAGTTGAAGCACTCGCCGATAGTCTCGATGGTAGTGAAATGAGTGAGCGTTTGTACACTCGAATGCACCGAACCGAACGTAATATTGCAGTGGTTTTTATGGTGGATATGAGTGGTTCAACCAAAGGCTGGATTAATGATGCCGAACGTGAATCTTTAATCATGTTAGCGGAAACATTAGAAACTTTGGGTGATCGTTATGCCATTTACGGTTTTTCCGGGATAGCTCGAAAGCGTTGTGAAATTTACAAAATTAAAGAATTTGACGAACCGTATAATGATGAAATTCAGGCACGAATCTCGGGTATAGAACCACAGGACTATACTCGCATGGGTTTTGCCATTCGGCACTTGAGTAAAATTCTCAATGAAGTCGACGCTAAAACACGAATATTAATCACACTCTCCGATGGTAAACCTGATGATTATGATAATTATCGAGGTGAATATGGTATTGAAGATACCCGTCGTGCATTAATAGAATCAAAACGAGATGGCATACACCCCTATTGCATTACAATAGACACAGAAGCAAAAGATTACTTACCCTATATGTATGGTGCAGCAGCATACACTGTAATAGATGATGTAAAACAATTACCACTTAAAGTAACCGATATCTACCGACGGCTGACCACCTAAACAACTTAGATTGTTTCTTAATTCTAATATTCCTTTTCATTATAAAAATAGAATTGTATTTTACATAAGCATTTTTATTTTACATAACCAAAATATTTTCAACATATAAATGAATTTTCTTAAGATTAACTTAAGAATTGTGATCAACTTATCAGTTTTTTGTATTATAATTTTTACTCATAATAATAATTAAGATAGTTTTTACGTAAAAGTAAAACATCAATATTTTAAATTTAATGTGCATCCAAAAGGTAGGGCAGGAATTTTGTAAATTCCTGGCGAGGATTTTATTGCTTATACAAACAGGTTTGAAGGGAAGTATGTCTATTAAATTTAATAATTCAGTATCCAAAAGTACAATCTTATTAACGGCTATTCTATTTTTAACGTCATGTGGTGGTGGTGATGACAAAGGGGTGCCACCTTCAGACACAATTCCCGATCCAGTAAATCCGAATCCAAAACCTATTCCACCACCGCTCGAGGGGACAGTCATTTCTGGTGCAGTCATTATCGGCCCCGTGGTTAATGCTGACGTGACTATTTATGAGATAACACTCGATAAATCCAGTAACGCGATTAAACTTATTCGGACTCCATTAGGCAGTTCAACGCAAAAAACCACTGATAAAGGTGAATACCAGCTCGCCATTAAACCAACAGCAGATACAACACCAATTTTGGTTTGTGCTACCGGAGGCACATATACAGAGCCCGCTAGTGTCGATTTAGCAGTGCCGGTTGAAAAATCAATTAGACTAAAAGATGTGTTGTGTCCAAAAACTCGAACATGCAACGATGAAGAGTTATGCGCAATTGCGATTGTTAAACGTGATGAAAAACTAAAAGTTAATCTCACTTATTTCTCACATCTTGCTTATGGCTTAGCTTCAAGCAGAATATCTAATGGTTCAACTTTGCTGGATGTTACGCATAATAATTCAGATGGATCAACGAGTTTGATTCTTGGTGGGATAAGTAATGCTAATAAAATCGTAAGTGACTGGTTGCAGTTGTCAACAACAACCACAACTACAACTAATAAAGGGGTTATCAGTGTTACTCCTCAAGATATTACCGTAACACCAACTCAATCAGGTACTATAACCTTAACAAATGAAATTAAATACGGTCTTGCCAATGCAGCAATTTCTGATTTAGTCGAATGGATGCGTTTAACATCGTCTGCTACACAAACCGGTCCGGCGTTTGATCAAGTGTCAACAATCGCGTTAGCGCAACAAGTTTTTATTGATATTGCCGATGGTGATCTCGATGGCTTACAAAATGCAAATCCGTTATTTTTAAGTGATACCGCAATTAAGGGGCACATGTTGCGCTATCATTTTGCATTCAAGCTGTTTGTTGTTGCAACTAATCGTTCCATAAATCGAACTGGTCTAAATAATGCCGATATTGATAGTTATGTAAAAGCACTCAATAAAAATGGCGTACTGTTTCCATCCACACCACAAGTTAATATTGTTAATAATAGTCCCGTGTTTTCTCATATCTATCCCAATGACAATGGTATTTTAACGGGAGATGTCAGTATCAGAATTGACGCTACTGATATCGCTGATATCAGTAGTATAGCAATGACAATTGATACAGTTCCTCCCGGTGGTAATCTTTCATTACCAACCAACGTATTAGCTGCAAATCCTGATAAACCGGAGTGGTTAATTAACACAGTATCAGAAGCAACAATAGTAACTCCAGGAATACCAGACGGAATTTATGATATTAAATTTGTAGCAACTAACACGCAGGGTGCTACAACGACACGTAGTATTCCTAATGTTAGAATCGCAAATTCAGATATTCACTTGCATATAATCAATCCGCCTGAAGTTGTAACGACAAGTAACACACCTAAAAATCCGATAAATACATTGGCAGGATTTGAAGCCATTGTAAACGATGTATTTTTTCAGGAAAGTGCAACAAGTAGCAAAGTCGAGTTTACTATTGAAAGTACAACACCGGGATCGAACATGACACCGATCCCGGTGCCATTCAAAATGGCAACATCTATTCCAAATGGTTATTCAGAAATTTCATCAATATCGAGACGTTATTTTGCAAGCGATCTGTCGGCAAACGCAGCTGCAACAATCCCTGATGGTAAATATAAATTTGTCGTGAATGCAGTTTCTGGGAAAAATATTAAACCACCCGTAGTTGCACAAGCTGTTATGGTTGATTTTGAATACGATACAGGCAAACCGACGGTTAATTATTTAACACCGAACTTTAAAGTTTTTACTGGCCTTGCAACAATCGATTTAGATATCACAGATCCACAAAAAGATGTTTATAGCAGTGGAATAAAATCTCAGAATTTAACACACGATGGTTTAGCAGGAGAAATTCCTACAACTATAAATGGTTCACAGTCCATCTTTAATTTAAACGATCAAGGTTGGCATAGGTTAACATTGAATGCCGTGGATTATGCCGGTAATGCAGCAGATACTGTATTATTGAATGTTGGATTGGATACAACGAATCCTAGTGTGATGATTCCGAAAAGCAGTATTGAAAATCTATGGTGGAATAATGTAGATATAATTACTAACATATCGGATAACGAAACCGGAATTCAAGAAATCGTAACAGGTTTTGATCACGTAGACATTCAAACACTCGAAAAAGCTGCAATAGGTTCTAATGTTGATTTAAGTAATAAACCACAACCTCCAAATCTATATGGCTTTCACAAAGAAATAATTACTCTTAATGCAAAAAATAACCAGGGCTTGGCTAACAAGGTTCATAGTTATGCTGTCAGAGCATCTGATTATGCAGCTCCAGCGGTTGGTCATACCCAACATGATATTGTCAATTTCGGCTTTGATACTAAATCGCCAACAATAATATTTACAAATGCATCGACAGTGTTTACTGCGATTACTAACGACGCCAAGGTTACTATTAACAAACAACAAAAAACAGTTTCAGTAAGTAATTGGCCAGTTGATGCAGTTGTTGAAGAAACCGGTTATCAGGCACCGAATGTCAATGGAAAGTTTATTCAAGGAACAACCTCTAGCGGTATTGCATCTGTTACAATCGACACAGTCCCCGTTGCTGTGACCTCGGCTGATTTTCTTCAGCTTACGGCTTCAACTACTAAGTCGGTATCAATTTCAAATTTACCGCAATATGTAGTGACATCAACAGCAACCAAACAAGTAGTTTGGACAGTGATTGCGACTTGTCCAGCACCCATCGTCGCTGGAAGTTCAGTTCGATTAAAAGGAACACAATGCGAGGAAGTGTCAGCAGATTCTGCTACAAAAACTAAAGTTGCCACGGTTTATCAATGGACACCGGGTATAGCCAGTTATATAAATACGAGTGATGCATCAGCAATAGATACACCAACAGTCACTAAAACGCCTATTATAGTTACAGCAACTGATCAAACATTGAGTTCGGATAGTGCTATAGCGGGTGGTACACCGGATGGTAATCCTGTTATTAAAACTGCGTGTTTGAATTATCGTATCAGCAACATTACAAGCGATACTGCTATATTGGTGCCCGCGCGGTTAGCCAATGATATTGGCCTTGATTCGCTAGCGGTTGAAAATGCCAGCAGTCCAATAGCAGGAATAAACACGACTGAACCTCTCGCAGCGAATATCTGCGAGGAAGGAAAGGCTACAATTGGAATACCCTGGAATGGCACTCCTCTTGATCCGATATTAGATCCAACCTTGGCAGGTGTAGCAAATACAACAAGCTGTACTATTCTGGGAATTCCGAGTTCTACAATAAGCACTCGATTACCACTCGCCAACGATCAGAATTATCAAGTTGAGATGCAACTAGACTCACAAGGGGTTTGCTCATAACTTGTTAATGCACAAGATTTTGCGATTGAGGTACAAGTCGAAATACCAATTGACTCAGTTATAAATAAATTATTCCTATAATTTCAATTAGTTATATGTTGCTACAATGTTGCTTTAGAATAAAAAGTAGCTATAATGTAGATACATGCATAAAATTTAATATAGGTAACCACGATGAAAGCAGAAGTCAAAAAATGGGGTAACAGTCCAGTTATTCGAATTCCAAAGGCGGTTATGCAGCAATGTAATCTGGAAGTATCATCGCCCATTAATATGGAGGTTAAAGATAATAAATTGATTATTGAATTGGATAGCAGTGCTGAATATTCAATGGATCAACTGTTACAACAGTGCTCACCAGACAAAATGGAGTTAGATAAGGATGATAAAGACTGGATAAATGAAAACCCGGTAGGTAAAGAATTATTGTGACAAATCGACGTTATATTCCCAATCGGGGTGATATTGTCTGGGTTGATTTTGATCCGTCCTCAGGACATGAACAAGCAGGAAAACGACCGGCAATTATTTTATCAGAGCATCCGTTTAATAAAATTATTGGTCTGTCCTTAGTGGCACCCATAACCAGTCGTGTTTGTGGGCATGGTTTTGAAGTGACATTATCGGGAAAGAACATTTCAGGAGTTGTTCTTTGTCAGCAAGTTAAGACAATGGATTATGATGAACGCAGATTATCGTATATCGAAAAAGCACCTCAAAGTGTTATAAACGAGGTATTAAAAAAAGTTCGTGCTATTGTAAATTAAAATACGCTAAGAAATTGTAGCGGCTCTCTTATTACGATCTCATCGCAGCCTAATCTTTTCATCGTCCATGTTAATTAGATCACTGCACTTGAAGCTATTTCGACTATTCGAGTTTATTAATCGGGTCGGTTCGGTGTTCACCCTTGTTAATATTCTTTTTTTGAAAATGTACTCAAAAAAACAATGCGCCGTTTGTAGCAGTCACTTTGCTCCATTTTGCCACAAACAACACATTATTTTTAAGCCACCGATGCAGGCGTAAGTGTCCAGCTTTACATACTCGCGAACTGCTTTTCAATATTTTTATGATCAACATTCCATGCAGCATAAACTTCTTTAGACATAGGATCAGGAAAAATATCTTCCTTGCCTGCATTAACACCGTCAATTATTGCCTGTGCAATTTCTACCGGACTGGTTTTAGGTATATCAATACCATCTAGCATATCGGTATCGACTGCACCGGGAAATACACTATGTACATCAATATTTGTCTTTGCAAGACTGGCACGTAACGACAATGTCATGGACCAGGCCGCAGCCTTTGAAGCATTGTAAGCCGAAAATCCTGGCATGCTGGCCAAGGATAATAGTGTGAGCATGTTAATAATTGATCCACCACCGTTATTTTGAATTATCGGAACCATAACCTTTGACACGGATAAAGCACCATAAAAGTTTGTATCAAAATCATGTTTTATCGTTTCCATTGATACCTCCAGTATATTGCCCATACTCAAAACCCCGGCGTTGTTGATAAGCAAATTAACATCCTTTGCTTGTGTTGCTAGTGACTGAACACTATCCATATCCGAAACATCACACTGAATTGGTACAATTTCTGTTTGCCCGCCATCAATCTTTAATGTTGAGCTACCTCGCGTTAAAGTGTAGATTTTTTTGGCTCCAGTTTGAATCAACTGCTGCACCAAGGCCTTACCAATACCGCGATTGGTACCCGTTACTAATGCTACTGAATTTCTTATATTCATTGTTTTCTCCATTCATTAATTGGATTACAGCTTATATCGTGCAATAAACATAATAAACACTATAATTTTCATCATATTCATGTATATACTGCACGAATGAATGTCGATACTCTGAATTTATTTGTCGAAGTGAGTCAGTTGAAAAGTTTTGCTGCGGTAGCGCGTAAGCGTGAATTAGACCCATCGTTGGTATCCCGATCAATTGCCAAGCTTGAACAAGAGCTACGAATGCGTTTATTTCAACGTTCAACCCGAAACCTTGAACTGACTGAAGCAGGCGAAATTTATTTGAATCGGATAAAACCGTTATTAAGTGAATTTGATCACGCTCTGGATGAAGCTCACAAGGTCAGTACCGGAGCCTGCGGAACATTACGCATGACGACATCTGTCTCTTTTGCACAAATTAGCATTATTCCATTGATTGAAGAATTCAAAAATGCATACCCAAATATTAAACTGGAGTTAGTTTTAACAGACTCGGTTGTTGATCTGGTGGCCGATGGTATCGATCTCGCCTGTCGCTTAGGCCCTAAAAATGATTCTGAATTAATCGGTACGCGATTACTGGAACCGCAGTATCATGTTTGTGTTCATCCGAATTATTTCGATAGCCATCCAGCAATTACCAAACCTGAGGATCTTGAACAACACAAATGTATTGTTTTTACTATGCCCGAATATCGATCACAATGGTTATTTAAAGATAAAGAATCCAATTATAGTCAGGTTAAAATAAACTCTGATATTACAATTTCAAGTGGATTAGCATTGCGTGATTGCGCTCGATTCGGAATGGGGCCAGCTTTATTAGCCGACTGGATGATTAATGACGATATTAATAATGGTAAATTAATAACAATTCTTAACGACTATCAAGTTACTGCTGAAAATTTTGATTCCGCAATTTGGTTACTTTACCCTTCTCGAAATTATTTACCAAATAAAACCAGAATCATGATTGATTTTTTGAAAAGTAAATTCTAATATCAAGAGGATTAAAGCAAGTTCATCATAACAAGAAAATAAGCTATACACATTTTTCATAGGCCAGAAACTGGTTATTGAAAAATAAACCAGTGATTAAAGATTGAACTCATCATCGGGAAAAACATTTTAGGAGTTGTTCTTTGTTAGTAAGTTAAGGCAATGAATTATGATGAACGCAGATTATCGTATGTTGAAAAAGCATTATGAAATAGATCATATTTTTATCATGGCATCTAAAGGTGCACCTGAGGCACAATTGTTAATCGACTTCGGATTAACCGAAGGCCCTAATCGTGTTCATAAAGGACAGGGAACTCAAAATCGCTGTTTCTTTTTTAATAATGTTATGCTTGAATTATTGTGGGTGTATGATGAAAATGATGCCCAAAATGAAGTAACTTCTCCAACAACGTTATGGCAGCGTTGGCGTCAGCGTAATACTGGAGCCTCTCCTTTTGGCTTGTGTCTTCGCTCTAACGATGAATCAAATAATGTGGCACCGTTCAAAGCATGGAAATATCAACCGGATATGTTTCCTAAGGGTATGTATGTATCAATTGCAGATTCAGTGAAAAATTTACAAGAACCCTTTCTATTTTTTTCACCCATGGGACATCGACCGGATAGCGGTGATTATTCCAGTGAGAATGAACGGCAACATAAAATAGGTTTTAAAGAATTAACTTCAATTGGTTTGGATAAACCTGAAAGTAATAACTCAGATACAATTGATATTTTACTAGAAAATAATATTATTATAATAAACCCGGATTTAAATCATAAAATTGAATTGCAATTTGATGATGTAATAAAAGGAAATGAAAAAGATTTTTCACCGGAATTGCCATTAGTTTTTAAGTGGTAAAAAATAGCGTCATTCCGGCATACCTTTAGCCGAAATGACGAGAATTTCTTATCTCGAGCTGTGGTTAAATTAACATTATTGATTTAGTTTCCCGGACATCATTTCACTCATTGCTTCCATCATAGTCGTTACCCGGTATCCTTTAGGAAGCGACAAGTATTTTTTAGGTGCTTTAATACCTGTTTTAAACTCTTTTAGTAACATTTGAACCTTGCCATTGGCGTCTGTCATTTTAACGGCATAGCCATATTTCGCACTCATTTCATCGTCAATTTGATTTTCAACTTCGTCGCACAGGTTTTGAGAGTCGCCTTGTGGTGAATCAATTGAGTCGTATTTTTTAATTAATGCGCTGTAGGTTTTATTTTTTGTTGTTAATACTTCAAAACATTTTTGCCCTTGCGCAATAATGTCGTATTTCGTGGTTACCATGCCGGCAATTTTGTTACCAGCCCCCTTATTTTTAAAGCGTATTTTTAATTTCGGTGGTTTTTGATTACCCGACATCGCTGCAAAAGGCATTGGTGCAGACATATCAATCAATAATTTTTTTTCATCAATGATCATATAGATTTTTTTCATTTTAAAAACACCCAGCATGTCACCGGGAGGCATGGGGTTTTGGTCTGCTTCCTGATTTTTAGGTAGTTTAGTACGAAAATAATTATCGTTTGCCCAAGTTGTTAAGTTTCCGTCGGTGGTTTGCATAATCATTTTAATATCTGCAAATGTAACAGAACTTGATAATAGCCCAATAGCCATAAGTAAAATTGTTGATTTCATGTGGTTACTCCTTTAATGACGAATTAGTTTCAAATAGTTGACGGGTGCTTTTTTTACTTGTAAATAAGCTATTAAATTTTTCTGTATTAGCTTGTCTATTTTGCGCGGTGCGATAAAAATGGGTGTTAAATTTAATAAAATATTGATAATTTTCAATTGTTGGTTTGAATTAATACAGATTCTGCAATTAGAAATATGTAAATTAATTAACGCAATACTAGAACCGGGAATATCCGTATAATAAAACTGAGCTGTAATTCTCGAATAAGCCTGACATTGAATACCAGATGCAGCCACCTTGCCATTCATCATATCCACCAGTTTTTTTTCAAATACAATACAGGCATGGTGTAAGTTTACTTTTATATCATTAATCGAACGTTTCGTTATGTTTGATATGCTAATAATGGCAAAGTTTTCAATAAAATAAAGAATTATAATTTCTTTTGCTGCTGTTGTTAAATTTGCAAGTGAAGATTCAATTTTTGCTTGTAAACTTTCCAGGGCTTTACTCATAGGTAATTGAATAAATTCCTCGTTGATAAAATTATATTCAGTGCTTTCATCAATATTCTCAATTGCTATGGTGTTTTTTAAATCATGCTCTTTGTAAAACAGTTCACGTGCGATTGAAATAAACCACAATTTTGTAAGTGGTGGTTGAATGTCTTTTGATAGAAGGGTTAAAAAAGTCTGCTGGGTGACATCCATTGCAAAATCACTGTCATTCGATAATCGTAGTATTAAGTTGTATATTGTATTTTTGTGTCTTATGTATAAACGTTCAATTTTTGTGTTTTTATCCATTGTTTGTCTGCCTTTATTTAATACGGTTGTTGTGTATTAAAGACAAACCAACGAGTACAGAGGTTACAGTTTTTTAAAATTTATTCACTCGAATTTTAATATTCCCGGGGACAGAGAAAATTTCATCATTGATTTGAATATCTTTTTCAAAAACAGTCGCTATTTGATAAGCGCCGGCTATTTTTAAATCAACTGATGATTTTAAAACAATTGGTCTTGCCATTATTGTTGGATATTCATGCATGGTTTTCCAATAACAAATTCGCGTTGCCATTTGTTCACCCATAACGGTATATTCACAAGATTCTCCTAATACAGTTTCTGTCCCTGCAACTTTGGTTAATTCACCCAATTGTTTAATTGCATCTTTCGATTTTTGTTCCTGAGCACTACCGGCCTTACCAAGCATGGCTTCACCCAGCATTTTACCCATTGCACGAGTTTGAAATGGATTATTTTTTGCCATGTTTTTGAATGTGGCATCGGTTTTGTGTCGTATGATAACACCACTAACATATTGATCAGCTGTTTTATTTTTGAAATCAATAGTGTAGCTATGTTTACCATTATCAATTTCGGCATTTTTATAATCGGTTTTAACTACTTTGCAACTACCGTTTTCTGAAACTTCATAGGTGCTACCGTTTTTATATAAAGCATATTTATCACCAGAAAAATATTCGTCTTCATAATTTTCATTTAACCTGGTCCAGTCGGGCTCGGGTGCAAGACCACGATCAAGATTAAACTCAGGATTAGACTCTTTTATATCCTGCTTCATGATAGCCCAGGCTTGTGGTAATCGCGCGCGGGTATCTTTTAAATTATTAACATTGAGCACACATAGATCCCACTGTGCTTTGAGTGGTTTTGATATATAGTTTCCGGTTTCTTTTCGACGGATGTGTATGTTGGGTAATTTTGTTTTTATTGTCGATGTTAATTGAGTAGACGCGCTTTTACCAAAGGCTATTTCGACATTAACCGGGTTATCATCTTTAACTACAAATTTAGATTCTTTGGTTTTACCTTGATAAGTCACTTTTGCGAGGTAATAACCGGCATCTAAAATCACGTTAAAATTCGGTGTTGTACTTGTTTGAATTAATTTAGGTGTCGAGGTATTAGATTTTCCGCTGCTATCGGCAGTATTATATATGTCCCATTTCAGTCCTGTGAATATGAATTGTCCGGTTTTATTGTTGCGTGCTTTAAAACTGACAATGGTTGTTGCATCGGGATCTATTTTAACAGGAACGTTTTGTGCCGGTGCTGGCTTTACTTTATTTGCAGGAGTAGGAGCGGGTGGGGGTGTTGGTGTTTTTGGTGTAATTACAGGGGCAACTGGTGGATTAACAGTAGCAATAATTTCTTTATCGTTGTCTTTTAAATTATTTAAAACGAAATAACCACCAATTCCAAGGATTGTGACAAAACCAATCATTACAGCAACTTTGCTCGAAATAAGTTTGCTTGCAATAATTTTTGTCGTTACAGATTGTGCTGCAGTTGAAGCCGCTGTGCTATTTGAACTACCAGTTCCTGTGAGAAAATTAATTTCAGACGCCATTGCCTCACTCATCATTTTATCTAAAATATAGGGTGCGGTAATAAGTGCGCCAAGGTTAAACAATGTTCTTGAGCGTTTTAATTGTTCAGCATCTTCTGAGCAAATTTTACAGTTAGTTATGTGTTTTTCGACATGCTGCAAATTTTCTTCTGGTATATCTCTATTCTGATAGGGTGCGAGTAAGTTAGCCAGGGTTTCACATTGATCACGTGATGCAGCAACTTTGGCGTACATTTCATTAGTGAATGAGGATTCAAATTTAATTCTAGCGCGATGTAAATTTACTTTGACATCAGATAGATTTCTACCGGTGACAGCAGCTATTTCTTTTATCGATAAATCTTCGGTATAACGCAAAATCATTAGTTCTTTAACTTTAGCTGGCATGCGTTTAATGGATGATTCAATTTTGTTCTGTAAATCATGAAGCTCTGTTGTTTCATGCACGGCTTCATTTTCATCAACAGCTTCAAATTCTCCCGCTTCCTCAATGGCATCCAATGAGCTTGCTTTTTTTCTTTTGAATTCGTTATATAAAGTATTTCGAGCAATAGTAAACAGGTAAGCTTTGGGATTATTAACTTGAGCAAAATTCTTATCGCTCAATGCTTTCATAAACGTTTGTTGCGTGACATCCATAGCAAGATCAGGATCGTTTGCTATGCGCGCTAAGAAATTATAAACGTGATCTTTGTGCTCTAAATAAAGCTGTTCAATTATTTTATTTTTATCCATTATTTATTACCTGTTAATACAATCTAGATTGTTAAGCAAAACTATATCAATTTTTTGAGTTTTTATAAGCTTCAATATCTCAATTATAATTTGACCACCTGTAATTGCGACATTTGAACTCCTGTTCAGGTTACAGCTTGTTTAATCTAATTATCCATTCGAATATCAGTTACGTAACACTTTGTTTTTAATGAATTTAAAATAATTCAATTTTTTTCAAAAAATCTGTAACCCAAATTACATCCAGATTGTCTTTATCAGTACACAAACATTAAATATTACAAACAAGGAAATTGACATGAAAAAATTCATTTTATTATTCAGCACACTAGTATTTGTTTTTTTTAGCACAACCGTTTTTGCCAATGAAGAGGATGATCTCGCAGAAATGCAAAAACAATTAAATGCTGAAACGATAAATAAACCATTTTTAGCAGAACAGCCAGAAAAGGTGGATGCCTATATCAAAGAAGCAATGAAAAAAAATATCAAGCCAGTGGAATATGAAGGCACTCACTGGCGACGAGGTTATACCTGTCATAACTTATTGCGTTACTCATGGCATGAATACAGAA
The DNA here is from genome assembly GCA_964403805.1 of uncultured Thioalkalispiraceae bacterium. Classification (GTDB taxonomy): domain Bacteria; phylum Pseudomonadota; class Gammaproteobacteria; order UBA6429; family Thiohalophilaceae; genus CAYQUC01. Next base: position 18,288 of record CAYOHQ010000017.1, read on the forward strand.
ATTGCCGTTACTACCATAGTTATTATGGCCGTTATTATTATTAATTAATTTTTTTAACTACAAAATCCTGGAGGGATTATCATGAATAAATTTAAAAATGCTTTACGTGTCAGTTTTGTTGTTGCAGTTGCAACGTATTTGTCGGGCTGTTCTGCTTTGCACACATCTATTTCAAAACGAAATTTAGACGTGCAGGCAAAGACCAGCACAGCAGTATTTGTTGATGCTGTTGAACGTCAACATCGAACTGTCTATGTTTCAATTCACAGTGGCGTTATGGAATTTGATCGGCGTAATTTTAAAAAATTCGTAAAAAGTCAATTTGCATCCAATGATGAAGGTTATAAAATTGTTGACAGTCCTAAAAAAGCGCAGTTTCAGTTAAATATTTACGTATTAACGTTAGAGAAGGCAAGCCCTTCTGCAGCTGAGCTCGCACTAAAACAAGGTTACATTGGTGGAGGTGGTACTCGTGCGGGTGTCGTTGGTGGCGCAGTAGTCGGTGGAGTTGCAACAGGAACCGCTACTGGAGCAGCTGTTGGCGGAGTTGCCGGTGGTGTCGGTACAACTATTGCTGATGCATTTGTACAAGACGTCACTTATATGTTGGTTGCTGATGTTCAAATAAAAGAAAAAGCGCGTAAAGGCGTTATTATCCGTAAAGATTCACAAGTCAGTGCAAAAATTTCGGATGCTGGAACCAGTACGCAACGTTATTCTGAAGCAACAACGCGTAAAGAATACCGAACACGGATTGTCACTACAGCAAATCAGGCAAATCTGGAATTAGCCGACGCACAAGAGTTAATGTTTAAGAAAACGGCGTATGCAATGTCAGGTTTCTTTTAAACGATTATTGTTGTAAGAATTGATACCCTCATATTAAGTATATGAGGGTGTTAAATTGGTAAGTGAATTGCTTCTAATTGAAAATAATCATTTCATGCTGTGTTATCCTGCGCTACTATCCTCATCTTCTCCACTAGGTAGCTTATGACACATAACCACCACCATTTTCCCGAAAAATCCAACAATACGGAAAAGGATTACCGTTATCGTGAAACGTTTAAAGTGACGGTAATTGGTTCTGTTATTGATTTATTGCTGGGTGTGGTAAAAATTGCGGTTGGTATGGCGGCCTACTCGCAAGCCTTGATTGCCGATGGTGTTCATTCTCTATCCGATTTATTGACCGATGGTCTGGTTTTATATGCTGCAAAACACGCCTCGGCTGAAGCGGATGATGAGCATCCTTATGGTCACGCTCGTATAGAAACGGTGGCCACAGTGATTTTGGGTGTGGCATTAATTGCCGTTGCGATAGGCATCAGTGCCGATGCTATTCAACGTTTATTTATGCCGGATTCTTTAGCAGCACCTGGTAAGTGGGCACTTATTGTTGCTGTCATTTCAATCATCTCGAAAGAAGCTATTTATCACTACACCATGCACGTGGCGAACAAATTACGCTCAAATATGCTGCGCGCCAATGCCTGGCATAGCCGTTCGGATGCGATTTCATCAGTGATTGTGGTCATCGGGATTGTGGGAAGTATGTTAGGGCTTACTTACCTTGATGCTGTTGCTGCAGTAGGGGTAGCGCTGATGGTCGCAAAAATTGGCTGGGATTTGGTGTGGCACAGTATGCGCGAATTAATGGATACTGGTTTGGATACCGACCGTATTGCAGATATAAAAAACATTATTAATTCAGTCGATGGTGTCCATACCTTACACATGCTGCGTAGCCGAATGATGGGTCAGGATGCTTTGGTAGATGTCCACATTCAGGTGGATGATTGTTTGAGTGTCTCCGAAGGACATTATATCAGTGAAACAGTTAGTAAGCGCTTAATCACTGAGATTGAGGAAATCCGTGAAGTAATGGTGCATATCGATCCTGAAGATGATGAAAATGTGCAACCCAGCTCGGGTCTTCCGAGGCGACAGGAAAGGGTGCAGAGAGTGGAGAAGGGCTGGACCGGGCTGAGCTCAGACCACCCACCCCCACCC
>CAYOHQ010000018.1:0-19766 GCA_964403805.1 uncultured Thioalkalispiraceae bacterium
GAATCGTTCTGTAATAGAAAAATTCAATATGACAGGTAATAGCGAAGTTAATATTCAAATAAATGTTCCTCTGTCCGAAGAAATGAAGAAAACACAAAAAACTTTTTACAAAGGCTCTATTACGCTCAAAGATAGTTCTTTTTCTCCTTATAGTAATATTTTAGAATTTGATCATATTAATGGACAGTTAGATTTTGATGAAAATGGTTTTCATGCCAAGTCATTAAGTGCAATCTGTTTTAATGAACCTGCAAATATTCAGGTTTATTCACAATCAAAAAATAATTCTTACAGTCAACATATATTAGTTCAGGGTAAGTTTAAGTCAGAAATTATTCAAAAAAAATTCAATTTACCCTGGATGAAGAAAAATTTAGGAACTGTAAATTGGCAAGGAATATATAATTTTGGTTATTCAACTAGAGAAGATAATATGCCTGCCTCATTTGTAATTACAAGTGATATGAAAGGTATGAATTTAGATTTTCCGGAGCCACTTTTCAAAAATAAAGATGATGAATTAGCTATTAGTGTTGAAAGTAAATTTATATCAGATAATCAAAGCGAGATAAATATTTCAGTTGGGAATGAATTATCAGTAAAGAGTTTAATTGATTTTGAAAAGGGTGATTACACATTAAAAAGTTCGAGCATTAGTTTTAACGTAGAAAATAAAACGAAATTAATGGATGATAAAATATTAGTTCGAGGTGATATTCATGATATAGACTTTGAGTCATGGTCTAATATTATAAAAAGATATAAATTTACTGGAAATGCTAAAAATACAAGTTTTATCTCGCCAAATATGGAAATCATATTTGATGTTGATTCATTTAAATTAAGTGAATCCAAAACCACTGAAAAAGAAACCAGTGATGATAAAGTAAATCTTGAAGGTAATCAGAAAGTTAATATTGTTGAATCTAATGCTATTGATCCAAGAATTGTACCCGAGTTTAGTGGTGAAATACGAAATATATATTATGGGGACTCAGAACTAGGGAATTTGAATTTTAATTTTAAGCATTCCATAAATGGCTTTAATATTCAAAAATTAAATTTAACATCTGAAAATTTCCAGCTTATTAGTTCAGGGATCTGGCATATATTTCCATATAAAAATAAAGATAGATTTATAACTAAGTTAACTAATGTCAAATTTATCTCAACAGATCTTGGCGCAACACTATCATCACTTGGATTTAAATCGGTATTAAACGATGGTAAAAGTAATACAGATTTAACGATTTGGTGGCATGATAGTCCCTTTAAATTCTCGTTAGACAAATTATCTGCAGAAATTTTAGTTAATGTCACTGATGGTGAAATACTGGATGTTGATCCAAAAGCTGGCAGATTATTAGGACTATTGAGTTTAAGTAGTTTACCTAAAAGATTATTTGGTGACTTCAGTGATATTTTTGGATCTGGTTTGGGATTTGATTCTGCCATTGGCAAGGTAAGAATTGCGAAGGGAATAATGTCAGCTGATAATATTCTTATGAAAAGCAGCCTTGCAGAAATACACGTATCAGGTCAGTCAGATCTGGTAAAGCGGGAATTCAATCAAAAAATTGAAGTGATTCCAAATATAACAGATACGACAGCTGTTCTAGGAGGCTTATTAGGTGGTATTCCTACCTTGATTGTTACCAAAATTCTTGGTGGTATTATTAATTTGAACGAAGCTGAAATGCGAATATATCATATTACTGGAAGTTGGGAAAATCCTGTAATAATATCAGAGTCGGTAATAGAGCCGGATTCTGTTGATGAAGAAATTACTGATGAAGAATAGATGATGTTCCGTATGAAAATATTTTTAAATAAAAATTTAAAATTGTTGATATTTTATTTGATAATATTGATATTTGCTCATACAGTTAATGCAACAGAAATAACCTATCATTTAACTACAGAGCAATGGGCTATTCCTCGTAGCGTTAATTCAATTTTAACTATTGATGCAATATCTTTTGCTATGGAAAGTATGCGGCTGGATTCTAATTCTACACTTATCATTCATTATCCCGGGGGTGATGAAGGATCACTCTGGGCAACAGAACTACGAAGTTGGTTGATATCACTAGGGCTGTCAACGTCACGAATAAATTTAATTCCGGGTAGTTCTGATATTAAGCAGATTGATTTGGAGATCAGGGTAGATTCTAAATTTTCAGTAGAAGCGGAATAAACAAGAAATATCCGATATAATTAAATTATTATTTTATAGAAAATTAAATATTATGACAAAATTTGCAGCAATTCAAATGGCATCCGGTTCTAATGTTTCTTCAAATTTGACAGAAGTAAAACGATTAATTGAGGCCAGCGTCGAGGCTGGTGCGAAAATAATAATTTTACCTGAGAATTTTGCTATTATGGGTATGACAGAACAAGATAAAGTTTTAATAAAAGAATCTTATGGTTCAGGACAAATACAGGATTTTTTAAAGAAGCAAGCAATTGATTTAAAGATTTGGATTATCGCTGGCACCATTCCCTTATCTACCGAAAATGAGAATTTAGTCCGGGCAAGTTGTCTGGTGTATAATTCTGATGGCATTGTTGTAACACGCTATGATAAAATTCATTTATTTGATGTTGACCTTCCCGAGAGTAATGATACTTATCGAGAATCAGAAACTATTGAAGCTGGAACAGATATTTGTGTCTTTGATTCACCTTTTGGTCGTATAGGCATAGCTATTTGTTATGATCTTCGTTTTCCTGAACTATTTCGAAAAATGGCAGAGCAAAATGCTGAAATATTTGTTATACCATCTGCTTTTACTGCAATTACCGGTAAGGCACATTGGGAAGCATTATTAAAGTCCAGAGCAATAGAAAACCTGTGTTATGTTGTTGCATCGGCACAAGGTGGATATCATGTTAATGGCCGTGAAACCCATGGTCATAGCGTGATTATAGATCCATGGGGTTCACTATTAGACGAGCTTTCTAACGGATCAGGGTTTGTTGTTTCAGATATTGATCTAAATAAAATACACAATATACGTAAAACATTTCCAGTTTTGCAACATAGAAAATTTTAAAATTAATTCAGGATATTAATATGAGTTTAAACAATGTAGAACAGGCCAGTCAGTTATTACTTGAGCCAACGGGCTTAACACAAAATGACTTGCAATCAACATTAGATTTAATCATGAAAAACTCTATTGATAGTGCTGATATTTATTGTCAGGCGACACAACATGAATCCTGGATGTTAGATGATGGGATCATTAAAGAAGGTAGTTTTAATATTGATCAGGGTGTTGGCATTAGAGCTATTAGTGGTGAAAAAACTGGATTTGCTTATTCAGATGAGATTATTTTACCTGCCTTAACTCATGCTGCAAATGCTGCAAAAGCAATTTCAGTACAAGGACAACAGGCTAGTGTACAATCCTGGAAAGCGCCACAATTAAATAATCTCTATATTCAGGATAATCCTCTACAATCATTACATTCAAATGAAAAAATAGAATTATTAACAATGCTCGATAGTGAAATCCGAAAAATGGATCCTCGAATTACGCAGGTTTCTGTCAGTCTGTCAGGAGTACATGAAGTGATTCTTGTTGCAGCTACCGATGGAACATTTAATGCTGATATCAGACCATTGGTACGTTTAAGTGTTAGCGTGATAGTTGAATCCAAGGGTAGACGTGAACAAGCTAGCTCAGGTGGTGGTGGTCGAAATGATTATAGTTATTTTACTAATGAAATAGCATTGGGATATGCAAAAGAAGCTGTTAGACAGGCAATTGTAAATTTGGAAGCTGTTGATGCTCCCGTTGGTGAGATGGTTGTCGTTTTAGGTCCTGGATGGCCCGGTGTGTTATTGCATGAAGCTATCGGACATGGTTTAGAAGCTGATTTTAATCGCAAGGGTAGCTCCGCATTTTCAGGGATGATTGGTCAGAAGGTTGCATCTGATTTATGTACTATTGTAGATGATGGCAGTCTTGAAAATCGAAGGGGATCGCTTAATATAGATGATGAAGGTACAACTACGCAAAATACCATGTTAATTGAGAAAGGAATATTAAAAGGGTATATGAGTGATAAGTTAAATGCCAGGTTAATGAACACTACTTCAACCGGAAATGGTAGAAGGGAATCCTATTCACATTTACCGATGCCTCGTATGACAAATACCTTTATGTTGGCTGGTGAACATGATCCCGAAGAAATATTATCGACTGTTAAAAATGGTTTATATGCTGTCAATTTTGGTGGTGGTCAGGTCGACATTACATCTGGAAAATTCGTTTTTTCTGCGAATGAGGCTTATTTAATCGAAAATGGTAAAGTAAAATCACCTGTAAAAGGTGCAACATTAATTGGTAATGGTCCTGATATATTACATCATGTTTCAATGGTAGGGAATGACCTTGAGCTGGATAGTGGCGTTGGTGTGTGTGGTAAAGAAGGACAAAGTGTTGCTGTTGGTGTAGGACAACCAACATTAAAAATAGATCAATTAACCGTTGGTGGTGTTCAATAGTTATATTTATTGACTACCGTCATTATTTCTATCAAGGTTTTCTTTTATGAATTTGAATAACAAGCGGGTGTATTTGGGCGGTTTTTGAAGATCTCTTTCAGTTATCGATTGTCTTTGTAATTGGCGTAAATGCTGGCGGTCGACATCAGGACATTCAACTATAAAGTCGTTAAATACAGTTTTATCGTTCGCGAGAAATTTGTCTCGCCAGTTTTCGTAGACATGAAATTCATTATTTTTTTGACATAATTTTAAATTATAATTATCATACGCAAGCTGAATTTTATTGACATCCTGATGGCGCATTAATTTTCCAATAAATTGCAATTGACGCTTTAATGCACCATTTTGTTTAATGGACTGTGCTAATTTAATAGCATCGAATAAATCATCAGGAAGCTGGAAATTGTTTAATACACTAACAGGCAGGTTTACAAGTTTGTTACCAAGTTCCTGTAATTTTTCGGCCTCTCTTTTTAGTTGTGATTTACTGGGTTTGTCTTGGTTAATTTCATTCATATTATGGTATGTTCATTACTTAATAGTAATATTTGATACTTATTGTATAGCGAAGTAAAATAAGCTTCTTTTAATTAATTATACGAGACTTTCATGTCAAGTTCACTTGCAAAACCACTATTCTCAGAAAATAAATTACCCGATGTCGATCAGCTTAAAAAAATTATTGATCTTGTTTTGCATCAAGCACAGCTAAATGGTGCGTCACAAGCCGAAGCTGGAGCGAATGTTGAATCTGGTCTTTCGGTTACTGTTCGATTAGGCGAAGTAGATGTTATTGAGCATAATAGAGATAAGGGTGTTGGCTTAACAGTTTACTTTGGAAAGCGTAAAGGATCAGCGAGTACTACTGATTATTCTGAACAAGCGATTATTAATTCTGTTCGTGCGGCTTGTGATATTGCGCGATATACATCAGAAGACGATTTCTCAGGTTTGGCTGATAAATCTCTGATGGCATCAGCGATACCGGATCTGGATTTGTATCATCCCTGGGATGTTACTACTGAAAGTGCAATTGATATAGCTCGTGATTGTGAGAATATTGCAAGGAATTTTGATAACCGGATAAGCAATTCCGAAGGTGCATCCATTAACAGTCATACCGGTCTGCGTATTTATGGTAATAGCCACGGGTTTTTAGGGCATTATCCCAGTTCTCGTCATAGCATTAATTGTGCTTTGATTGCTGAAGAGAATAATGTCATGCAGCGTGATTATTGGTATTCAGTCGCACGAAATCATCGCGATCTTGAAAGCGTTAAATCTATTGCAGAGAAAGTGGCTGAACGGACATTGGCGCGATTGAACAGTCGTAAAATCAAAACAATACAAACTCCCGTAATTTATAGCGCTGAAGTAGCTAGTGGCATTATTGGCCATTTCCTTAGAGGAATAAATGGTTCATTAATGTATCGAGATGCAACATTCTTGCTAAATTCTATTAATACTAAAATATTTCCCGAATTTCTATCGATAACGGAATCACCTCACTTGGTCAAAGGTCTGGGTAGTGCGGCATTCGATTCTGAAGGTGTTGCAACGCAATCACGTGAGTGGGTAACTAACGGTGTAGTACAAAACTATATTCTCAGTAGTTATTCGGCACGTAAACTTGGCATGCAAACAACAGCAAATGCTGGTGGTGTACGAAATATCCGGATTAAAAATACCTTAGACGATATTGATTTACCGAATTTACTGAAAACAATGGGCACTGGATTATACATTACAGAATTAATGGGACAGGGCATTAATATGGTGAATGGTGATTATTCTCGTGGCGCGGCAGGTTTTTGGGTTGAAAATGGAGAAATACAATATCCAGTAGAAGAAATTACTGTGGCAGGTAATTTGAGTGATATGTTCTCGCAAATCGTCAATATAGCTAATGATGTTGATATTAGAGGAAATACTCAGTGCGGCTCAATTCTAATTGAACAAATGCAAATAGCGGGTAACTGATCCTTGTTAAATATAGAGAACCAAGTCTTTTAAAGTGATAAATTATAATTTGATAACAACACTTTCGCATGATCGGCCTGGTTTTTCTTTACCCGAACATACGGTACTGTACTACTATTTTGTTTTGATTTTTTACGCTGTACTTTTGCTTGAAGACCATTAGCAGTTAGTACACTGGTGATTAGTTTTGCATGAGCAGATAATTCACATTGATAAACATCAGCCCACCGAATTTTTTTTGATTTAGCCACTATTATGTCCTTATGAGTTAGCGCAAATTCGCTTTATTGTTTTATAGCGTAACTTAATTTCAAAATCAAGCGTTAATTTTAAAGTAAATAGAGTGTTGCTATCCCCAAAAATGCAAAAAATCCGACGACGTCGGTAATTGTCGTTAATACCACGCCACCAGCGAGAGCTGGATCAGCACCGACTTTATTCAGAAATAAAGGAATAATTGCGCCCGCACCTGCAGCTATAACCAGGGTAATCATCATTGCAAACGCAATGATTAAACTCAACTCAGGAAAATCAAACCAGACTCCAATAATAATTGCGACAACGATAGACCAGATTATACCGTTAGCTATTCCAACTAAAAGCTCTTTTTGTAATAAACGTTTTGAATTTATTGCACTGACCTGACCTAGTGCAATACCTCTGATAACTAATGTTAATGTCTGATTTCCCGCTATTCCGCCCATGCTTGCAACTATAGGCATCAGAATTGCCAGAGCAACAACTTTTTCCAGTGCTAGTGAAAAATGCCCGATAACCCATGAAGCAAGAATTGCAGTTAATAAGTTGATACCGAGCCACAAGGTTCGCTTACGAGTACTCGTTAAAATCGGAGCAAACATGTCATGCTCTTCGTTTAACCCTGCCATACTCATAAATGAGTGATCGGATTCATCACGAATAACATCAACGATATCATCAATGGTAATACGTCCTAATAATTTATTTTCATTATCAACTACAGGAGCTGATATTAAATCACGTTGTTCAAAAATTAATGCGACTTCTTTAGCTGGCATTGTTGCCGGAATTGCATCAATATTGGTTTTAATCAAGTCTGATACTTTTAAATCGGGTTGCTTGGTAAGTAGTTCTATAAGTGGTAATAATCCGAGATATTTTCCATCTCTATCGACTACGAATAAATTATCAGTACCACTGGGTAATTCGGTTCGAAGTCGTAAATAACGTAATACTACGTCAAGATCGATATCTGCTCGAACAACAACGGTGTTTAAATCCATTAAACCGCCAGCGGAATCTTCATCGAATGAAAGTACCGATTCTAATCGTGTTCTTTCCTGATGTTCCATGCTCATGAGTAATTCGTTTATTACTTCTTGAGGCATTTCGGGTAGTATGTCTGCTAACTCATCCGGATCCAGCGATTCAGTAGCCGCTATTAATTGTTCACTGTCCATTGTTTCAATGAGGCTACTTCGTACCTCATCATTAAGATGCAGTAGAACTTCACCTTCATGCTCAGGCGCAATATACGGCCAGGCTAAATCACGTTGTGATGTCGTTAGCGCTTCAAAAATATGAGCAATTTCAGCAGGGTGGAGTTTTTGCAGTATACGTGAGACATGCTCATAGTCATTTGCTAATAACGCATATGTCAGCTGATTTAGTGAATTTTTTGGTTGTTCAGACATTGGAGAAGCTCTAATATAATTTGAATCATCAATATGATAATTCAGTAAAAGGGGTAGACTATATTTTTCTAATATTATTGATGTCTGAAATTATAGTTCATATTCAATATCTTATAAACCAATCTCTGTAATACTTTTTAAAGCAAGTGGTTTACTCAGAATTACCTTAGTTAGCATGGATGTTTATTTGATATGTGATTTCACTACTGTCCCGTTAACTTACGACACTACAATTAAGACATAAGCTGTGTATACGTTTAAATTAATTGCAAGGACACCGGACATGAAACCGGTGCAGCCTGTTAAAGACGCGCTTTTCGCCATCCATGGCCGCTCGACTGCTTCATCCATGAAGCAGACGGTCTTTAATAGGCTACACCGATTCCATGTCCTCACATTAGTTCTCGCGAAAAAGTTAGCGGGACAGCAGTGATGTGTTTTATATTACATATCTAGGAGTTGATGTTCAGGAAATGCTGTCTATTTTATCAAGCATATCGTGATATTTGTGTATTGAAGTGTAATTTAAAAGTTTTGAAACCTCTTTCTTTATGTTTTTTAATCTGCATTTCTGAATTTTATATTTAATTTCAGGAATTGTACTGGGATGCATGCTGAATTCAGTTAATCCCATTCCCAGTAATAAACAGGTATAGCGAATATCACCAGCCATTTCACCACACATTGATACTGGAATATTATATTTTTCTCCAGCATCAATTGTCATTTTAATTAATTTCAGAACTGCCGGGTTTAAAGGATCATATAAGTAATTAACACTTTCATCTATTCTGTCTACAGCAAGGGTATATTGTATTAAATCATTTGTTCCAATTGATAGAAAATCCATTTTTTGAGCAAAGATGTCTGCTGAGAGTGCTGCTGCTGGTACTTCTATCATTGCTCCTATCTTAATATTTTTATCGAACGCTATATTTTTTGATATTAGACTATTCTTTGCATCATTTATAATATTTAAAACCTGATCCAGTTCATGAGAGTTTGATAACATCGGTATCATAATTCGTAACTGGTATTGAGCCGAGGCACGTAAAATTGCGCGTATTTGCGGAATAAATAATTGTGGTTCCTTTATACAAAGCCGGATTGCGCGTAAACCCAATGCAGGATTAGTTGTGGTGGGTAAGTCTTTTTGTGCCCCATCTACTTGCTTATCGGCCCCCAGATCCAAAGTTCGTATGGTTAGTGGTTTGTCTTTTATTTGTTTTGCGATTTTAATGTAGATCTCATATTGTTCCTGTTCTCCAGGGTTATCCTCACGATTCATAAATAGAAATTCAGTACGGTATAAGCCAACACCGTCTGCGCCCGAATTATTAACTTCTAAGATGTCGTTTGGTAGTTCAATATTTGCTCGTAATGTTATATTTTTTCCATCAAGTGTTACGCTTGGTTGATCTTGAGTAGCTAGTAACTTTTGTAAATGATCCTGGAAATCAAGTATTTTTTGCTGGTAATGTTTTATCGTGTTGTCATCTTCAGCGGACATTAATACTCCAGTCGTGCCATCGATAATAATAGTTTCATTATTACTAATGATTTGCACTACATTAGACATACCAACAATGGCTGGAATTTTCAAACTCCGTGCAATTATTGCAGTATGGGATGTTGGTCCTCCTGCTTCAATAACAAATCCAGAAAATCCTTGTTGTTTGATAAGAACGGTATCTGCCGGAGTAAGATCAGTTGTTACTAGTATTTTATTCGTAAAGTTATTGGTATTAATGTTAGTTGTTATCGAGGATAAAGTTGTTTTATTTTGTAATAAAATCGACAAAATAGAATTTGAGACATGCTCGATATCTTCACTTCGGGATCGTAGATAAGGATCTTTCATTTCCAGAAAAATTGAAATTAATTCATCTCTTTGAATTTTTAATGCCCATTCGGCATTACATTGTTGTGAGCGGATTATATCTACTGGTGCGATAGCCAGTGTTGCATCATACAACATTAATAAATGAGCATCGATAAATGCGGCAATATCTTCCGGGGTGGAATTTGAAATATGTTCGCGGATATCCTGTAGATTAGATTTTGCTGTGGATATTGCTTCACGGTAGCGAACTATTTCGTTTTCTATTTCATCGGTGTGAATTGTATATTTAGAAATATCAAATATATTTTTCTGAAGTATTACGACTTCACCAATTGCGATACCATTTGAAACGCCAGTGCCATTTAAAATTAAAGTCATATTTAAATATAACCTGTATTTATAAATTAATTAGTAATATTGTTACTTAACTGTAATTTATTCTTTTTCATCAAATCTGTTATTAATCAATTCTGTTAGTGCGGTGAGAGCTTGCTCTTCATCAGCTCCTGATATTATGAGATCGATTTCGGTTCCTTTTGATGCTGCTAACATCATAACGCCCATAATACTTTTACCATTAACTTTATTCGCTTTACATGCAATTTCTATTGATGATTCAAATTTTGATGCAATAGTTACAAATTTTGCTGCAGCTCGAGCATGTAGACCTAATTTGTTAATGATTGTTATTGTTTTATTCATCATATCAATTTTCGCTTTTGCAACTCATGACACCTTCAATTCCACCAGAAGTGGCTTTATCAATCAGCTGATTTAAATTCAAATCAGGGTAATTTAGTACACGAACTAACATTGGAAGATTTAATCCAGATACTGCTTTAATATTTTTAGAAACATGCCGACACGCAATATTACTTGGAGTGGAGCCATACATATCTGTGATAATTAATATACCTTCATTTTCACCGAGTGTATTAATGTGTTTTTTCACCAATTTATCTTTTTTATCAGGATCACAATTATTTTCAACGGAAACTGTTAATGCTTTTAATGGGCAACATCCCAAAACTGCTGACGCTGCCTCTAATAAGGATTTACCAACATTTTTATGCGTTATAATTAATAAACCGACGCTCATAGTAGTTCACGATGTCGTGTTTGAATATTGTCGCGAATACTTGCAAAATGTTCTGACAACTTTTCAGAAAAATAAACTGATCTGTGTTGGCCTCCAGTGCAACCAATCGCTATTGTCATGTAACTTTTATTATCAGATTCGAAACAGGGTATCCAGTCTGAAATAAAGTTAATGATATCAGTCATCATTTTGTTTACAGATGAGTGTCGTTCTAAAAAAATCTGGACAGCGGTATCTTTACCGGTTCCTGAGCGAAGTTCAGGTTCCCAATGTGGATTCGGCAAGCACCTGACATCAAAAACATAGTCCGCATTTAATGGTATTCCATGTTTAAATCCAAACGATAGAAATTGAATTGTTAATGTATTGCTCTTATTGCTGCAAATTCGCTGGGTAATAATATCTCGAAGTTCGTGTATATTTGTGAACGATGTGTCAAAGGTAATCTGGGCGCATCGCGAAATCGGCTCGAGTAAGTTTTGTTCTTTTTTAATTGCTTCATTTAATGAAGTTGATTTATTAGTAAGTGGGTGTTTACGTCGGGTTTCACTAAATCGCTTAATTATGACATCATCAGATGCTTTTAGATAAATTACTTCACATTGTAAATCGGTACTGTTTAAGCTAAGCAACATTTCTTCGAAGTTATCAACGATGGTGCTTAGGTTTCGAGCATCAATCCCAACTGCAAAATTTTCATGTGCATCATTATTTGAGTTTATTATGTCTTGAGCAAAAGCCTGTAATAAATTAATGGGTAAATTATCGATGCAGTAAAAATCATGATCCTCTAATACATGCAGGGCATTACTTTTACCTGAACCTGATAATCCACTGACAATTACTAAGCGCATCTTTATCCCTTGTTAGTCGTTTTTGTTTAATATAATATTTTGTTGTCTTTGAATAAAATCACTTGAAGCATCATATCCATTCATAATCAAAACTTGATTACGGACAGCAGCTTCAACAATGACAGCCAAATGCCTTCCCAGAGCAACTGGAATCACCGTTTTGGGTATATCAACATTTAGTATAGTTATACTATGGGACTTACTACCAAGTCGATCAATTTCTTGGCTTTCTGATGCGGTTAATTCAGCTAGGTGAATGATTAATCGTAATCGTTTATAGGGTACGATTGAATTATCGCCATACATTGCACGGATGTTTAATAACCCCAAGCCTCTAACTTCAAGAAAATCTTTTAACACACTTGGACAAGTACCGGTAATGACATCTGGTGCATCTCGAATAAATTCCGGAGAATCATCAGCAATAAGTCGGTGTCCACGAGAAATCAGTGCTAATGCCAATTCACTTTTACCGATATTACTGTCACCCGTTAGTAATACCCCAATCCCCATAACTTCCATGAATACGCCATGCATATTGGTATGGCCCGAGAATATTCCGGAATAGTCATATTGTATGCTGTCAATGATATTAATACTGTTTTCAGTACTTCTCAGGATAGGTGTGCCAACTTTTTTAGAATGATTATTAAGTTCATATATTTCAGAAATTGAATCGGATAGAATTATGATGACGGGCGTGTATAGAAAGAGTGATTCGATAGCATCTTGTCGTGAATTTTTACCGAGCGATCTTAAATAATTAAGTTCAGACTCTCCTATCACCTGAATGTAATTTGGTCTAATTAAATTAAGATGGCCGATTAGGCTTCGTTGTTGGTTTTCTGGCGCAACTATCGATTCATCGCGTTTGTCTTCATTTTTATCGCTAAGCCATGTAAGCGATAAGCGTTTTTTAAAGTCTGTGTAAAGCCGTTGTGCAGTGAATTTTTTGCTCATAACGGGCTGATGATTTTATTGCCATTCTTTAATGAGCTGAAATACTTGTTCAGGGGAATCAGCTGCGCGTAATTTCTCTCTAAAATCTTCCTGTTCAAATAATGATGCGAGCACTGCTAGCACCTGAAGGTGTTCATCGGTTGAATTTTCTGGCACCAGAAGGGCGAATAATAAATCGACGGGTTTATTATCCAGTGTGTCAAAATCAACACCGTATTTTAGTTTAATTAAGGCGCCAATAGTTTTATCAGTACTGTTTTTTAATCGCCCATGTGGAATAGCAACACCATGTCCAACGCCTGTTCCTCCTAAACGTTCTCGTGCTAGTAAACTGCTAAACACATCTAAAGATGAAAACTTGTTATCAGCAGAACTTATTAAATCACTTAATGTTTCAAGAGCTCTTTTTTTACTGGTTGCTTCAACATCGCACGCAATACGTTCAGGAGAAATTAAATCTGTTAATTGCATTGTTTTATACTTGATCCTCAATTTGTTCTTGTTTTTTAATACCACCTTCACTGCGGTGGTGATCGGTAATTTTTTCTTTATGCTTACAAATTTGGCGATCCAGTTTATCAACCAGAGCGTCTATTGATGCGTACATGTCTTCATTTACCGCATCCGCAAAAATTTTATTACCTTTCAGGTTTAGGGTGGCTTCGGCTTTCTGATTTAATTTTTCAACATTGAGAATAACGTTAACATTAGTTACTTTATCAAAATGTCGTTCCAGTCGTTCAAATTTATTTACTATATAATCGTGTAAAGAATTAGTTACATCTATGTGGTGCCCAGTTACATTTAATTGCATATTATCACCTCTTTTTTATGTAATGTTAATGTGGTCATCTTTTTTATGCTTGTAGTCTCTTTCGTTCGTTCGATGGCGGTATTGCAAGAGATTCACGGTATTTCGCTATTGTTCGTCTGGCAATTTTAATTCCTTGTTCAGATAATATTTCAGCCAGTTTATTGTCACTTAATGGCTTTTTTCTGTTTTCGCTTAATACTAGCTTTTTAATTAATGCACGGATTGCTGTCGCTGAGCATTCGCCACCATTTGTGGTAGAAACGTGACTTGAGAAAAAATATTTAAGCTCAAATATACCTCTTGGAGTATGCATGTATTTTTTGGTCGTTACGCGTGATATCGTTGACTCATGCATTTCCACTTCTTCTGCAATATCATGTAATACCAGCGCTTTCATTGCTTCATCGCCATAATCCAGAAATGCACGTTGATGTTTTACTATCGAATTAGCAACTTTTAACAAAGTATCATTCCGACTGGATAAACTTTTTATAAACCATTTTGCTTCTTGTAAATGGTCTTTAAGTGTTGTGCTATCAGCACTATTTTTAACATTTTTTATTAGTCCTGCATAGTGAGAATTTATTCTTAATTTCGGTGTATTATCTTTGTTCAATTTAACTTTCCAGACACCATTGATTTTTTTTACCGACACATCAGGAATCACATATTCCGGTTTTTGATCGGTGATTTGGCTACCGGGTCTGGGGTTTAGCGAAGTGATAACATCAAGCACAACAGCTAGTTGCTCTTCAGTTAATTTCATGCGGCGCATTATTTGTTGGTAATCTCTATTTGCCAATAATTCAAAATGATTAGAAATTAGGCTTGTCGCCAGTGCGAAATCGGGATTCTCTTTATCAAGTAACGATAATTGAATTGTCAAATTTTCTTGCAGGTTTCGAGCGGCAATACCCGGTGGATCAAATGTTTGAATTCGGTGTAATACTGCTTCTATTTCATCGGCCTCAATCTCATCAAGATTTTTATCACGATCTTTATTAATGATGATATAAATATCGTCAACACTTAAAGACAAATAACCGTCATCACTTATAGAATCAATTATATGTGTCGCTATAAGTAAATCGGTATCACTGAAGGAGGTTAAATTTAATTGCCAGTTGAGTGATTCCTGTAAACTTTCAGTTCGGTCGTTGCCTATTTCAAAGGTTTGGTTGCTGTAGTCTGTATTTTGTTGAGATGACGGTACCGGTTGATTATCAAATGTATCTTCCCAATTACTGTCTGTTGGTAACTCATCGGGTATATTGGATTCTTGCAAATCTAAACTACTATCTGTTTTTTCGTTATCAAGTTTTTCTGTTTCTTGATCATTAGTCGATTCATTTTCATCGCTGGACTCCAACATGACATTGGAATCCAGAATTTCCTGAATTTCGCTTTGTAGTTCGAGCGACGACAATTGCAACAGACGAATCGCCTGTTGCAATTGTGGAGTCATTGTTAAATGTTGTCCAAGCCGTAGTTGTAGAGTTTGTTTCATATTTTTGAGATGAATTACCGAGCTACATTTTTATTTCGGTTATTACTATTTTAGCTTATATATTGATCAACTTCATGGCTCATAATCGAAAATGTTCTCCTAAATAGACTTTTCTGACTTGCTCATCTTTTAGTAGAAATTCAGGATTCCCTTGAGAAATTACCTCACCTGCGTTCATAATATAGCCTCGTTCACAGATTTTTAAGGTTTCTCGTACATTATGATCGGTGATTAATACACCAATATCACGATCTTTTAGATGTTTAATGATGCCTTGAATATCCAACACTGAAATAGGGTCTACACCTGCAAATGGTTCATCTAACAGGATAAAATTGGGTTCCGAGGCCAATGCGCGGGCAATTTCTGCTCGTCGGCGTTCACCGCCTGAGAGGCTCATGCCCATATTATTTCTGATGTGACTAATGTGTAACTCATCGAGTAGATCTTCCATCTTTTGTTGTCGCTGAGAATTATTCAAGTCTTTACGAGTTTGAAGAATTGCTAATATATTGTCCGCAACGGACAATTTTCGAAATACCGAAGCTTCTTGAGGTAAGTAGCCTATGCCAAGTTGAGCGCGCATGTGCATTGGTAATTGCGCTATATCACGACCATCCAATGTTAAGCTGCCGCTATTGGCTTTAATCAAACCGACGACCATATAAAAAGTTGTGGTTTTACCTGCGCCATTTGGGCCTAGCAAGCCGACAACTTCACCGCTCTCAATACGCAAAGACACATTTTTGACAACTTCACATCCTTTATATGATTTGGCTAACTTTTCGGCCAATAAAATACTCATATTATTTTTTTTCTATGGATTTCGGAGTAATAACAGCATTAACACGCTGTTTTTTCTCACTGTCTGTATTGGCAGTAACGGTACTGTTACGCGTGTCATATTCAATAATATGACCTGAAAAACTGTTTGGACCCTGTTCTAAATTGGCATCGCCGGTGAGAATTAATTTCTCATTAATTGTATGATAATTAAGCGTTTTTGCCGTGGCGGTTATTTCCTGATTATTTTTATCTGATAATTGTTTAAATTTAGCCGGTGAGCCAGTAACGATTATTTTATCTAATTTTCCATCATGTTGGTAAACTGAAACTTTTTCGCCAGTGAGTTTCATGCTGCCTTGTTCTATTGAAACATTGCCAATGTAATTACTAATACCGGTTTTTTCATCAATGGTGACTTTATCAGCACTAATATGCACGGGTTTTTCACGATCAATTTCAAGTGCGTTACTACTGGAAGTTAATGTGAACAAACCTGATATCAGGAAATACTTAAATTTATGTTTAATACTCATTTTATGTTATCTATTGTCATATTAGCGCTGTATTTCATATTTTCCATTCACTTGAGAATATAATACCAGAGTATTTTTTGTTAAATTCAATTTCATACCCAATGCCTGAACATTATTATTACCTTGAATAATGGTAACCTTGGTCTTTGATTCAGCTACTTGCTCTTTTATGTATACCGATAACTCATCAGCCATAATAACAATATTTTCATTAAAATTCGCTGATGTTTTATTTAATTTCACATCACCTTTAAAGTAAATGTGGTTGCCTTTATCAGTGACTTGTGCTTTTTTTGCAATTAGTTTCCAGGGATATTCTTTTGAATTATAAATAAATAATTCAGGTTCCGTTATTATGGTGGTTTGATTAAGCGGAAAATGATCTAAATGCGGCGAACTAAGTTTGTAATAGGGTGAACCTGTTTTATCCATGATGACAGTTGAGAACTGGTCAAGGTAGTAATCACGATTTATTAGTGTGTCTTGAGTAATAACGCGATCTTTTTGCTCAATTGAACGGAGCAACCAACTGCTAAATAGTGCAGTTGAAATAACAAATATCAGAAATAAAAAGAATTGAATTTTATTCATGCTTAAATTTATGAAAAACGTTGGAATTGCTGTTCCAGAGTTCCCTGTGCTTGCATTATCATTTCGCAAACATCACGCGCTGCACCAACACCGCCATTATTTTTTGTTTGCCAATGTACGTGTTTGGTTACAAATGGATGAGCATCAGCAACCGCTATCGCCAAACCAACCTGGCGCAATACTGGTAGGTCTACCAGATCATCACCAACATAGGCTACTTGCTCCGATGATAAGCCTGACTCAGCGAGTAATTCCTTATACGCTGGTAATTTTTCTTTTCTACCTTGATAAACATATTTTATTGATAAACTTTCCATTCGAAGTTTTACTACATTCGATGTTCTGGCTGTAATAATTCCTATTTCAACACCAGAGTTTTGCAGCATGTTCATTCCTAAACCATCACGTGAATGAAAAGCTTTGTATTCCTGGCCGTCATCACCGACAAACAGTGTACCGTTTGTTAAAACACCATCAACATCAAAAATGACCAGTTTTATTTTTGATGCTTGTTGGTGGACCAGTTGTAATTCGTTCATATTATTTCCAGAGTATACCAATTTAAATTTTTAAACTACGCCTGCACGTAATAAGTCGTGCATATTTAATGCACCAATTATTTCATTATTGTTATTAACAACAGGTAGTGCATTAATACTTTTAGATTCCATTATTTGCAAAGCTTCAGCTGCAAGTTGGTTTTCATAAATAACTTTACACTTTTTAACCATCACTTCATTGATCGTTGTTTTACTTAAATCAATATTATTGCTTTCAAAAACCCGTCGTAAATCGCCATCAGTAAAAATGCCGATAAGAATATTTTTTTCATCAACAATAGTGGTCATGCCCAATTTTTTTTCGGTCATCACCATAAGTGCCTGGCTTAATGACATATTATTTTGCACAATCGGTATATCTGCACCAGTGTGCATAATATCTTTAACGTGCAATAATAATCGTTTACCTAAACGACCACCTGGGTGTGATAATGCAAAATCATCAGCGGTAAAGCCTCGACTATCCAACAATGCAATTGCAAGAGCATCACCCATCACTAATGCAACAGTGGTACTCGATGTTGGAGCCAACCCTAACGGACAGGCTTCTTTGGTAACACTAACGTCAAGATTAACATCGGCCTGTGTTGCGATGTGTGATTTTGTATTACCGGTTAATGAAATCATTGGCACACCAAGCCGTTTTATTAACGGTACAATTGTTAATATTTCATCGGTTTCACCCGAATTTGAAATCGCTAAGACAACATCATCTTTAGTTATCATGCCCAGGTCACCATGACTGGCTTCACCCGGGTGAACAAAAAAAGCGGGGCTACCAGTGCTGGCAAGTGTTGCTGCAATTTTAGAGCCGATATGTCCTGATTTACCCATGCCGATAACGACTATTCGTCCTTTACAATGAAACATTAATTGACAGGCTCGGGTAAAATTATCATCCAAACGATTTAATAATAGTTGAATTTCATTCAATTCTGTCTGAATGACAGCTTTGGCTAGTTCGTTAAAATTTTGTGATGTCACAATAAATTGTTTTCGCTGTTATGTAAAAATAGATAGTCTGATTTTAGTGAATAATTCAGCTTGAGTATATATAGAGTATAATCATGTAACAAATATACGCTAAAAATAATAATGAACCCTCAAATCGGGTAATACATTGCTTTGCTGAACTGGCTGGTTTAGTTTTGGGTTTTGGCAGGAAATTAAACCACATGACCAGACCCAAAGCTATTCCCAAAATAATCATAACGGGGTAATCCCGCAGCAATACAAAAGGATCAATATTATCTGGTGAAATTAACCCGGGTAAGCCTAATACCGCAAGAATATTAAACATATTTGAACCAATAACATTTCCAACTGCAATTTCATGCTCATTTTTTAGTGCACTGGTTATGGATGTTGCTAATTCGGGTAAACTGGTACCAATAGCAATTATTGTTAGACCTATTAAAAGGTCGCTCATACCGAGTTGGTGAGCAATAAAGACGGATCCCCAAACCAGTGATTTTGAACTGATAATTAAGGAAATCAGACCAATTGCCAACCACATAATGGATTTAGGATACGAGAGTTTATATTTGTGATGCTCAAATTCTTCTTGTAAAGGTTCATGGCGATATTCTTTTGTTCCAACTTTAACGATCCAAAAAAGCAATGTTATTAAACAGGCTATTAATATTAGTCCATCGATAATGCCAAGGTAACCATCAAGTAACAGAACTAACCCAATTACCATTATTAAAATCATAACGGGATATTCACGACGTAAAATGTCAGAATGAATACTGATTGGAGCAATGATGGCAGTGACACCCAATACTAAGGCGATGTTAGTAATATTAGAACCAATTGCATTACCAACTGCAATTCCGGGAGAACCTTGCCAGGCAGAGACAATCGATACCAGTATCTCGGGGGCCGAGGTACCAAAACCAACAATCGTTAAACCAATTAGCAGTGGCGATATTCCCAGGTTTGCAGCAATTCCGGAAGCGCCATCAACAAATTTATCTGCTCCCCACACCAGAAAAACGAGTCCAACAATAATTGCGGCAATAGCATAGTAAATTGTGTAGTC
>CAYOHQ010000019.1:0-19722 GCA_964403805.1 uncultured Thioalkalispiraceae bacterium
AGAATAACTTGCTGTACAATTTGCGGTTCAGATGTTCATTCCTGGCTTGGACGCAGAGCAGCACCGACGCCTATTATCCTGGGGCATGAAATTGTTGGAAAGATTGTTGGATAAGCGTTAATTAGCTCCTAAATAAAGGCTGTGAAGCCTCTATTTTAGAAAAAGAGTCTGCTTGCAGGCTCTTTTTTTTCGTCTAAAAAAAGAAACCCTTCAATAAAAATGCTTAAGTAATAATCATAAACTTAAGTTAGTCGTGTAATTTACTTAGCTTAAAAACAATTTATAAGCAGGATTTTCACTTTCATCCCAATACGGATAGGCAATTTTTTCTAAAAATTGATCAAATTCAACGGAATCAGATGCAGGAACCTGAATTCCCAACAATATTCGACCATAAGCAGCACCGTGATTACGATAGTGAAACAAACTAATATTCCAATTTGCGCTCATATGACGCAAAAACCGTAATAAAGCACCCGGTCGTTCAGGAAATTCAAAGCGAAGTAAGCGTTCATCAACAACGGAATTCGATCGTCCACCCACCATATATCGAATATGTATTTTCGCCATTTCATTATCAGATAGATCGATTATCGGGTATTGCTCCCGCTTAATCACGTCTAAAAGTTCATTTGCCTCATTTGAATCACCTTGAAGCTTAATACCGACAAAGATATGAGCCTGATTAGAATCAGAGTATCGGTAATTAAACTCAGTAATACCGCGTTCTTCAACAATTTCACAAAATTTTAAAAAACTACCCGCACGCTCGGGAATAGTCACCGCAAACAATGCTTCACGTTTTTCACCCAATTCAGAACGTTCCGCAACGTGCCGCAATCGATCAAAATTCATATTAGCACCACTATTAATACACACCATGGTTTGATCTGAAACCTCATTAAACTCCAGATATTTTTTTAATCCAGCAACAGCCAAAGCACCAGCAGGTTCCATAATCGATCGCGTATCATCAAAAATATCTTTAATAGCCGCGCATATTTCATCGGTTGTTACCAGAACCACGCCATCAACACATTGCTGTGCTATTTCAAATGGTAATTCACCAACTTGACGAACAGCAACTCCATCAGCAAATATTCCTACTTGATCAAGAATAATGCGCTCGTTAGCTTGTAAGGCATCGTGTAAACAGGCGGAATCTTCAGCCTCAACACCAATGATTTTTATATCCGGTCGAGTCATTTTCACATACGCCGAAACACCAGCAATTAATCCACCACCACCAACAGGTACAAAAATTACCGATACATTTTCAGGTACGGACTTTAATATTTCTTTTGCAATCGTCCCCTGCCCCGCAATAACATCAGCATCATCATAGGGATGTATAAAAACGATATCGAGTAAAGTCGATAATTCTTTGGCATGAATATAAGCTTCATCATAGGTATTACCGTGTAAAATCACTTTTGCGCCCCAGGCTTTTACCTGATTCACTTTAATCTCAGGAGTGGTTTTAGGCATCACTAAAGTAGCATGAATACCTAATTTTTTTGCTGATAATGCAACACCCTGAGCATGGTTTCCGGCAGATGCAGCAATTACGCCATTTTTGTGTTCACTCTCAGATAGTTTTGAAATTTTGTTATAGGCACCACGCAATTTAAAAGAAAATACCGACTGAGTATCTTCACGTTTCAGATAAACACTGTTATTCACCTTGGCGGATAATCGTGGTGCAGCTTCCAATGCCGTAACAGTGGCCACGTCATATACCCGAGCATGATCAATGCCATCTTTAACTGATTGAGGTGTAATTTTAGTTAATTTGTCCATTTATTCTGTCTCGTTACTCGAAATCCAGTATTTAAGTGTGCTGCGTGGCACATCTTCCCGCGATAGCGGTATAATAGCAAATTCACAATATTATAACGTGAGTTACTTTATCTATATACAGTAACAGATGAATTCCCGAATTGAGTTGAAATTGAATAGGATTAAATCAGGAGCAAATCATGAATCAAGATGAAATGAAACAAGCCGTTGCAAAAGCTGCAATTGAACACGTTGTGCCCGGCACTATCATCGGTGTTGGCACCGGCTCAACTGCAAATTTTTTCATCGATGAGTTAGCTACAATTAAAGCTAAAATTGAAGGCACAGTTGCCAGTTCAATAGCCAGCGCAGATCGATTAAAAGCACACGGTATTGAAGTCTTCGACTTAAATTCGGTTAATGAAATATCAGTTTATATCGATGGCGCTGATGAATCTAACCGACACTTGCATCTTATAAAAGGTGGCGGCGGTGCATTAACCAGAGAAAAAATTGTTGCGGCAGCCAGCAAGAAGTTTGTGTGTATTGCGGATGAGTCCAAACTGGTCGATATTATGGGGGAATTCCCATTACCCGTCGAAGTTATTCCAATGGCTCGCAGCTATGTTGCACGTGAAATAGTCAAGCTAGGTGGAGAACCCGTGTTACGTGAAAATTTTACCACTGATAATGGTAATGTCATTCTCGATATCCATAATCTCGAAATAATGAATCCGGTTCAATTAGAAGAACAATTAAATAGTTTAACGGGTGTGGTAACGAATGGTTTATTTGCAATTCGCCCAGCAGATATATTGTTGCTTGGAACACCGGATGGTGTAAAAGTGATTGATTGATTTTTACTGCCAAGGTACTCGTTCTAAGTAAAGCGCCTTAGCGGTTAACTAATTTTACAACAACACACTTTCCGTTCCACCATTTCTGATTTTATCAACAAATTCTGTTTGCCACTGCTCACCTAGATTCGCATTAGCCAATTCAACAACAATATAACCCGTATCCATACCCGTATCATCACTATAGCGTGATAAGCCTTGTTGACATGCCGGACATGAAGTTAAAATTTTAACTTTACTGGTGCTTTTATTTAATGGCTTGGTGGTACTTTCGCCAGTTAATGCTATTAACGATTTTTGTAATTCTTCGCGCTTTCGAAAACGAACCTGGGTTGCAATATCCGGGCGTGATACTGCAAACGTTCCTGCTTCACCGCAGCATCTGTCTGACAATGTGACCTCGCTGCCCATTAAACTACTAGCCACTTTAATCGGATTATGGGTTTTCATCGGTGTGTGACACGGATCATGATACAAATATTGCACACCTTCAACACCTTCTGACTTTACACCCTGCTCCATTAAATATTCATGAATATCCAATAATCGACAACCCGGGAATATTTTATCAAACTGATACTGTTGCAATTGATCCATGCACGTTCCGCAAGAAACAATAACGGTCTTAATATCCATGTAATTTAAAGTATTCGCTATGCGATGAAATAAAACCTGATTATCAACAGATATTTGGCTACCTTTGGCTTCATTACCACCCGATGTTTGAGGATATCCGCAACACAAATAACCCGGTGGTAAAACTGTTTGCGCACCTGTTTCGTATAACATTGCCAAGGTAGCAAGACCCACTTCAGAAAATAACCGTTCCGAACCACAACCCGGAAAATAAAATACGGAATCCGAATCGTCTGTTATTTTACGTGCATCACGTAAAATAAATACCGATTTATTATCTTCAACACCCAATAATGCGCGCATGGTTTTTGCTGGTAGATTTCCCGGCATGGGTTTCTTCATAAAATGAATCACCTGCTGAGTAATCGGTGTACGTCCAGTAGTATTTTTGGGCAAACTTTCTTTATTGTTTAACAGCAATTTTTTCATTACAGAATAGGCTAGTCTTTGTCCGGCATAACCCCATTTAATTGCAACTGTTCTGAATAATTTAATGGTTGTTGGATCGGTAATGTTTAAAAATTGCATCGAAAACCAGGTAACTATGTTCCGTCGTTTTTTACCATGAGTATTTAATAAATTACGCATCCGAATAGAGACTTCACCAAAATCAATATCAACCGGACAAGGACTTAAACATTTATGACAGACGGTACAATGGTCTGCAATATCATTCATTTCATCAAAATGACGAATCGAAATTCCCCTGCGCGTTTGTTCTTCGTATAGAAAGGCTTCTATAATTAAACCCGATGCTAATATTTTATTACGTGGTGAATAAAAAAGGTTTGCCCTTGGGACGTGTGTAGTACAAACCGGCTTGCATTTACCACAACGTAAGCAATCTTTCACCATATTATTTAAGCTACCAAGATCACTGGCTTCAAGAATAAGTGCTTCTTGTTGTAATAATCGCAGTGATGGTGTGTAGGCTTTTTCTAATCCGGATTGTTTCATTAATTTTCCAGGATTAAAAACATTTTGTGGATCAACTTTAGCTTTATATTCTGTAAATGCTTTTATAATATTTTCATCTAAATATTTTAATTTTGTTATACCTATACCGTGCTCACCGGATATTACGCCATCGAGTGACTCGGCTAACACCATAATGCGATCAACCACGTGCTCTGCTTGCTGCATCATCAGATAATCATTTGAATTCACTGGTATATTAGTGTGCACATTTCCATCACCCGCATGCATGTGGGTCGCCACAAAAATTCGGCTGGATCGTTTTTCTTTGTGTATTTGATCAAATTTATTTCGAACAGCAGTTAACTCATGACCATTAAAAATTTCTTTTAAAACCTGTACAATACTATGCTGATATGAGATGTGAATATCACGACGCTGTAATATTTCAAACACCGATAAAGTTTCTACATTTTCTCCATCAACATCCAACGCATTAAAGATATTACTCATGTTTTGTAATAATGTAGTTTTATCTTTAACACTATTATCCAAACATAATAAAATTTCCTGCCATTGTTGTTTTACTTTTTCCAATATTGAAATAGCTGTTTTTTGTTTTTCGATAAAAATAATTTCAGTTTCGTTACTTTCATCAAACACAGGAACTTCACCTGCTTTTAATGAAAATCGTTCAGGCATATCTGAATGTAAATACTCTAATACTAAATCAACGATATCAATTTTATTTTTAGTCGACAACTCGATATTAATACGCTCAATACCATCATTGTATTCCGCCAGTCTGTCCAGTGGTATAACAACATCTTCATTAATTTTAAACGCATTGGTATGTGCGGCAATCGCGGCAGTTCGTGTTCTATCAGCCCAAAAATGATGTCGAGCCTCATCACTTACTGCAACAAAACCTTCTGCATTACGTTGGTTCGCTAATCGAATAATTTCTGAAGCCGCGTTAGCAACATCATTTTCAATATCACCACTAACATCAATCAACAGCACCATTTTAGGTAAATCACGCCGCGCTGCTTTAGTAGTATATTTTACAGCTCGAACATAACGTTCATCAAGATGCTCCATACCGGCGAGTAAAACAGTATCGAGTTTATCAATATAATTTTTGGTTTCGACAATTGCAGGCACAGCCAGTTTTATATTACTGCCAAAAAATTCAAGGCAAACTGTTCGGGTAAATTGCGGTTTTTTATGTAATACAAAAACAGCTGAAGTGATAATACCATCACAACCTTCTTTTTGAACTCCCGGAAGACCACCCAAAAATTTATTGGTAACGTCTTTTCCTAATCCCTGCTTGCGTAATTCACTACCCGGAATTTTTAAAGTTTCAGATTCACCCGATTGTGTTTTACCATCAGCATGAAATAAAGTTAATCGAAACTCGGCAAAATCCTGCTCATGTATTTTCCCCAGATTATGATATAAACGTTCAACCTGAAGCCATTCGGCTGAGGGTGTCACCATTCGCCATGATACTAAGTTGTCTAGCGTTGTGCCCCATAACACGGCCTTCTTACCACCGGCATTCATTGCAATGTTACCACCAATGCAGGAAGCATCCTGAGAAGTAGGATCAACTGCAAAAACCAAATCCGATTCTGTAGCAGCTTCGGATACCCGTTTGGTCACAACTCCGGCTTCAACGGCTATGGTATTAACCAGCGAATCAACCCCCGGTAGTTTTCGCTCCCGAACGTCATATACTGTTTCCAATTTTTCAGTATTAATAACAACACTATTGGTCGTTAATGGAACTGCGCCACCGGTATAACCAGTGCCACCACCACGGGGAATAATAGTTAATTTTAAATCCAGACAGGCCTGAACAATTAAAAGTATCTGCTGCTCGGTTTCCGGAGCCACCACTACCAATGGAAGCTCTACCCGCCAATCCGATGCATCGGTTACGTGAGATACCCGAGCCAAGCCACTAAAATCAACATTGTCTGCCCGAGTTGCTTTTCGAAATCGTTTTAAAACACGTTGGCGTAATTCAATTTGTTCAGGGAACCAGTTTTCAAAATCATCAACTGCTTTTTGGGTCTGTTTTACGAGTTGTAATGCTTGAGGGTTATCATCTGCACGAGAACTTATTTGTTCTAAACGATGATTTAGAGCCTGAATTAATGCCATGCGTCGGCGTTTATTACCTATCAAATCATCTTGAATAAAAGGATTGCGCACCACTACCCACATATCACCCAACACTTCAAATAACATACGCGCCGAACGCCCGGTAACCCTCTCATCTCGCAAGCTATTTAGCGTATCCCAGGCTTTTTCATCCAGAAAACGGCATACAATTTCCCGGTCGGAAAAAGAGGTATAGTTATAGGGAATCTCGCGGATGCGGGTGGTCATGTTTATTGCTTTATCCTAGTTTGAATAAGGTTTTCTTATAAAGAAAAAGAACTATTTTAACATGAATCTGGATGATTCAATCATTTTTGCAGTAGTTCTTCTAGAGCATATAACGATTTCTGAGGAAATTGCGCCTCAGGATAATAAGCTGAAATAACCTCAATAGCCTTATCATAGGACTCAATATTTAAATAACGTAATAAATATCGGATATCATCTTCATCATGATATTCTTCACCAATTCTCATAGCCAAACATTTCATTGCAAGCAAATATTCCGGTTGCGCAACCAAAACCCGAAGATGATCAAGCTCAAGAAACAAATCAAATTCTCCGTCAGGACTCAAATAAGCTTTTACCGCATCATTTAGCCAGTTATCATCGACGTCCATTTCACTTGCCACTTTACCAGCAGCAAGGCGCACTTCACTTGCCGGTACAAACAAAGCATCAACGCCTCTGGTTGATGGGCGAGACTGAAAAGCCAGACACATTACCGCACCACCAACTAAATACAATTCGCCGTTAATTTCATCTTTTCGAAGCGCATCATTTAGAGACTCAAATAACTGAATAATGTCCTGCCGAGTAAGCAATGCCATATTAAACCTGCCCACCCACAGTCGTATCCACAAAAATATTACGATGTCTAAAAGCGGCTGGTGAGTGTGTCAATAAATAGAGGCGAAGATTATGTAGTTCAGAACCAAATGTCGGTTTAGTTAGTGGCTTTACTTTTTTTACCCACCCTGGTCTTTTAATTCGATTCTGATTACAAACAGTCTCAACCATAGCCGCTAAATAATTGTTCATATAATCAGATAAACCAATGGGCAAAGTAACAGGGAATACTGTTTTTAGTTCAGCACGATTTAAGCCTGATAAAAATTTGTTTATTTCTGCGAGCACAAAACGTGTTTCATCAGAAACAGCAAGTTCATTAACAAGGTCATAAAATTCTTGCGTTTTAGCTGGTAACACTTTTTCCAGGACATAACTCGACATATCCAGGTTCAGGCGTTGAGCTGCTTGCTGAATTGCTGTTTTTTCAGCTTGTGTTACACGAATTTGAAGTTGTGTTGATTTGTTTGTATAAGACATATAAGTAGTATGATATAGACCTCGATTCGCGTCAATACATACGTGTTGACGCGATTATCCTAATATATACCATTACTGTACAATTGACAGTGTAAATCCTAACTAACTGAATTTTAATTACTTATCTGACAAATTCTCATCAGATGTTTATCTGGTGTGTTTCATTGACGTGAATAGCTATTATAATCACGTCATGAAAACACTATGGAAACATCCTAACTGGCCAAACTTTCAATATTCAGAACATGAATTTATTGAACACAGCGCCGAGTTTCGTATTCAATCTGCGCGCTTAATGGGGCGAGTTGAAGCATTACCCGATAGATATCAAAGAGATACAATTATCGACTTAATGCTGTCAGAAGCAATTAAAACCAGTGAAATTGAAGGAGAAAAACTGGATCGATCCTCTGTCCGATCGTCATTGATAGCATTGATTTCTTCCGATTCAAATATGCTATCTAACGATCTAAAAGCTGCAGGAGCTGCATCACTATTGGTCGATGTACGCAAAAACTGGTCAACACCATTAACTCATAAACTTCTTGGACAATGGCAAACCATGGCTGTACCTGAACAACATTCAAACGTGATAATGCGTGGTCTCTATAGAAATGATCCTGAAGTAATGCAAATCGTAAGTGGGCATTATGGCCATTACAAAATTCACTATGAAGCACCGCCTGCAAGCCAAGTGCTGAATGAAATGGGAAAATTCCTTAATTGGTACAATCAATCAAGCCCAATAACAGTTGAATCAGGAATGCCTGAGATTGTTAGAGCTGGAATCGCGCACCTGTGGTTTGAAAAGATTCACCCATTTGATGATGGTAACGGCCGTGTTGGTAGAGCAATTGCAGATCATGCTTTGTCACAACATTTAGGTTACCCAACCACGGCTTGTTTATCAACAGCAATAGAAATCAATAAGAAAAATTATTATGCCGAGCTGGAACACGCTGGACAAAATGATCTCAATATCAATAGTTGGCTTAATTATTTTTGTGACATAGTGAATATTGCCCAGGAAATTGCAAAACAGGAAGTTGATTTCATTTTAAACAAAACTCGCTTTTATGATTCTTTTGCATCCCAATTAAATGAAAGGCAAGCTAAACTGGTATCTCGAATTTTTGATGAAGGAAGAAAAGGCTTTGAAGGCGGGATTTCAACTAAAAAATATGAAGCTATTACCAAGTGCTCAAACCGAACAGCATGTCGTGACTTATCCGATTTGTTAAGCAAAGGAATTATCATCGAACTACCTGGTAGCGGTCGATCCACTCGATACCAACTAACTACAATAAAACCAAGACCACTTCAATTATAGAAGAGCAAAAAAATACCCCGGATATGAGCCGGGGTATTTCAAGACATTTATTTAGAAAAATAAATGGTGCTTAGAAGATAGTTGTAACCTGAATAGCAAATCGACCTGCTACATCTTTATTTTGTGTATCGATAGCTGCTGTATCCGACTTATTACTACGATCGGAATACTCCATGTTTAACCGAGCTTTCTTGTTAAAATGATATTGCATCCCAATAGTCGCTGTATCGAAAGTGGTTTCATCACCAGTTTTTGATTTTGGATGATTTTCATCACGTGTATAAGAATCATAACGAAGATCGATTTCAAACTTGGAATTGGGGATATACCAGCCAAAATCGACGTAATAACCGGAAGCATCTAAATCATTATATGAATGTTCTGGACGATGTTGCCCTTGAAATATCATACCACTACCCGTCATGTATTCAGCAGTTGCACGAAAAGGTTTTTTAAGATATTTAACGCCTACACCAGAACGAGTCCGATCTTGTTCCTTAGTTTTGTCAGTAAGACTAGTTCTTTTACCACTTTGGTTCCAGGCAAACATTTTTAAGCCTTGGCGACGACCACCTTTACCACCATAAACACGTTCAGTTGATAAATATAGATAAGTATCCAAGTTTTCATCATTGTCACCAAAATTTAAACCATTACCATTACCAATCATAACAGCATAACTGTTTTCCCAATCACCCGACTTGAATGTATCAAAAACCTGGACACCAACATCACGAAAGGCACCTACTGGTTTTGTATGCTGATTCATTCCTGCATTTGGAATGGTTGATGCACCTTGATTACAGTCACCACTTATTGGTTGGGCTTTAGCTGGAGCAGTTGGAGTATCAGCAACATTCCTAACACATGATACGGGGAAACGCTCTAACAACATTTGATTCGATACATTGGTAAAATTAATGTAATCAAATACATGAATTGCTTGTAATGCTTCTTCAGCGATAGGCGTTTTAAATAAACCCACACGAACTCTGGCACCTTTAATATGATTAAATGTAACACTGGCATCAGTTAGATGTGTAGAACCACCACCACCATTTGTAATAGCATTATTACCAAACTCTGCTAGGAAAAAATAATTGACATTACTGTCTAATGGCATAGCAGTACCACGAACTCCAATACGAGCGCGATTAACATTAAAGCCGGATTGGCTATCTAAACCAGGGCCAATCAATTTAGGCGGTATAAACTTTTCATTAACACCTGTACCTACACCATCAGAAAAATCTTTTTGATACTGAGCTTGAATAAAGCCCCATAATTTTGCACGTGGTGCCGCACCCGGTTTTTCCGTGCCTTGCAGCATTAACCAATTGGCAGCTTGTGCTGGCATTACAATGCCACTAATTGCAACAGCACTTAATGCGCTAATCGCGAGTTTTTTAAATGTCTTTTTATGACTTTGTTTCATTACTTCTCTCCCCATTCTTTTAAATTTTTTTAAGACTGTTTACTATTTTTATTATTACGGTTTAATTAACACATAACCTTTATCTTGCAAATCAATTATGCGAACCACACCGGCTGAAACTCTCACAGCTTTACTATTTAAAGCAGGCTCATGACCTAATTTTTTAGCCATATTTTTAATTGTATTATTACAAGCACTAAATTTAACACCACTACCGGCTAAACTACTGATTCGTCCCTTGTTAACATTCTCTTCAAATAACAAACGTAAACCAGGACCAAAAGCGACAATTTCGATTTCTACTTCATCCTGGCCATAATGTTTAATTAGATTATTGGCAACGTTAAGTACTAATGTTTGTTTAAACGGGTTTGGATCACTAATTTGTAATACTATTTTTTTCTCTGCTAGTGAATTATCGTCTGATTTTGCATAGACCGATACACTCATCATAGACAACAGTACAATGATCGTAGCCGTTAACGTTTTTAACAATGTTGATTTCATTATTTCCTCCGAAAATTATAATAGTTAGATATGCAAAACATCATCAGTGAAAATAGAACAATTCGTTATAAATTGATTTACAAAATAGATGTGTTCAGTTTTATCTTTATAGTTTGTCAGCCATTTTAATTAGTATTGACTAACTGTATATAAGACGCATTAAAGTGTGGTTTTATTCCATCATTTGTAAAATAAGATATAACAAATTATTAATTATAATATAATAATTTACTAATTTAGATTAAATAGATTAATATTTCTAAATTTCTGACATTTAAGGGAATAATTTTTACCTTTAACACGTCTTGATATATAGTGGAAAGCCATCTTTTTTGGTGTTTTAGAGTTAGTAGTATGATGAAGCTTTCCTTATTCGGTTCTAACCGAAAATTAAAAAATAATTTAGAACAATTACGACCCCGTTTATACCGTATGGCATTAGCGTGGTGTCACAAACCTGAACTTGCGGATGATTTAGTACAAGAGACTATGCTAAAAGCCTTAAATAAATCACACCAGCTTAAAAATGCTAAGTCATTTGATAGCTGGATGTTCAGTATTTTAAACAACTGTTGGCGGGATCATTTTCGCAAACAGAAAGAAACAGAAAATATTGATGATTTAGTGTTTGTTGATGAGCGAACACCAGTCACAGAGATTGAACAAATGAGCGTCGTTGATATCGTGCGTGCGGCTATCGCGACACTCCCCGTTGGTCAATGCCAGGTCATCACCCTGGTCGATTTAGAAGACATGAGCTATGCTGAAGTTGCAGATAAATTGCAAATACCAATAGGAACAGTAATGAGCAGACTGTGTCGTGGACGTAATCAGTTAGCTGACAAATTAATGGAATTTCGTTCCCCCCCCCAACAAGCGAAAACAGTACTCAGGAGAGTCAAATAATGAGCCACAAATTTTCAGACGAATTTATTAATTCGTATCTCGATAATGAGCTTGATTTTAATGAACGTGAAGAATTATTAGAAGCATTACGGCAAGATTCCGAACTGTCTGCCCGTGTTTGTCGTCTTAAAAACGTAAAAGACATGGTACAACTGGCTTATCAAACTGACAATTATTCTGTTACTGCTAAAAAAGATAAAAATAATAAATATATTGCACCTGCTGTTGCCGCATCAATACTAATTATCGGTATCACTGTTGGCTGGTTTACCAATAATAATATGTCGCATCAGCCTAGTTTACTCGAGCTAGCTAAGACTGCCCAATTACAACATCAACCCGCATTACAAAAACAAAAAAACTGGCGTTTAATGTTACATGTTAGTTCCTATGCTCCAAAGCGTTATGGCTATTTATTAAATGAAACTGAGCAATTGTTAAAAATGTCTGCTCAAAATAATGAGAATGTTCAAATAGAAATGCTGACTAATGGTCCGGGCTTGTCGTTAATGAAAGAGCAAGATGAACCATTTACCCGTAAACTCAAAGAACTTGCTGATAAATATCATAATTTTAGATTACTAGCCTGTGAGAAATCGCTTAAACGTCTAAAAGTCGAAAAAGGGATTAATTTAAAATTAGTTCCTGAAGCGACTACTGTAAACTCTGCTTTGCACCATGTTATCCAACGCCAGAAAGAAGGTTGGTCTTATATCAATATTTAGGTATTAAATTCCAATCCAGAAATTACTTAAAACAAACCTTTTCCATCAACACTGCGTTTTGCTAACCGATCACTTCACTAAATGCTTTACGTTGTTTATCGTCAGCCATTTTCCACCAGTGTTGTAGCGCTTGATAAGCGTCTTTTTCAGCAGTATTTCAGAATTCGGTTTTTTTGTTTCAGCAGATTCGCTATTAATGAAACAATATCTGTAAGCTTTTCTATCTTTTTTTTGGTTTTAAATTACTCTATACAGTATTTCTATAATTAGAAATGAGTTATCAGTTTTAAAATGCTGATTTTAATGCTGAAAAGACAGGTTTAAAACTATATATCGTGCTTATTTTTCTATTTTTACTATTAATTAGTTAGTCAGGCCGACCCCAATGCCATAGCCATAGCGAATAACGTTGCGCATCAAACATCAATGTTATATGAAGATTGTAATGACATAAGTACCATCAATGGAAAAATATTGTGTACAGTTCCAGGAATTGATCTTCATCAGTACGGTCTTGGCTATTGATGTATAATAGCTAATCTTGTCATCTTAATCAGTTGGTAAGATAAAAATATGAAGGCCTCCGGGTTTAATACAGCTAATAAGTTCAGATAGTAGTTGTATTAAACCTGGGGATGAATTTCTATAATAAACCTTTCCCATCAATACTTCGCTTTGCTATCCAGTCACTAAATGCTTTACGTTGCTTGTCATCAGCCATTTTCCACCAGTATTGCAGTTTCTGGTAAGCGTCATTATCAGCTGATTTAGTATTTGAGTTGTTCTTTTCTGCTGTAGAAGATGGTTTAGCAGTAGTACTACGGCTTACTACCCAACTTTTAAAGGCTCCACGTTGACGATCGTCTGCTGCTTTCCAATAGGATTGCAATTGTTCAAGTTCATTTGAAGGTGTTTCAGATTGATTCGTGGACTCAGCCGTTGCAGAATAACCAATGACACTCATTATGGCACGTTCTGCAAAATTACCATAGGCTAACTGCCTTGATGCCTGAATAGTTATTTTTTCATCGGGTTGAAAAAACCAGATTTTAATATCATCCGGGGTCATCTCGGTATCCGCCACTACATCTTTTGGACCGTTATGTTTAAAATAATAAATTTTTCCAGCTTCAAGATTCAGGTTAAATTCAAAAATGTCCGAAGTAACGACTTCACCGACATATGCAGTACCCCAGTGCTCTTTATAAAAGATCCATATTTTGTGTTTGCCTGGTAATAAACCGATTGGCTGAAAACCATCATAAATATAGGGCGTTTTAATTTCTTTGCCATCAATTGTCTTAACTTCCAAACCTGTCGGTAATTGTATTTTAGCAATTTCACTATCTGGTTTCTTGTCACCATCGTATAGCTTTGCCAGATTATCTGTAGCACAAGCAGTTAAACCAAATAGTAAGATGAATATTATAAAAATTTGATTATAAAATATTTTATTTCGTACCATTAGAAGTACTCCTAGCGAGATTAAATTTTAAAAATATTACCAAAATCCAGCAATTTGTAATAATCATTGATCTTCAAAAATACAATGGCTATGTACTATTAAACAACCGATAAATATAAAATAATTAGTGTATACATTATTCAGTTAGTTTTGACTGATATCCACTTTACCATGTTTAATTGATACTTATAATAAAAAACGGGACCCGAAGGTCCCGTTAAATGTCGTACTATTTATTAGTATTATTATTATTAAAACTTAACTTGCATACCGATTGAGATAACATTTTCATCATTGTTCGCAGTATTTGCTTTAGTTGGTGCACCCAATGGATCATTTAATTTACCAGCACTTGCAGGTGTTCCAGTGCTATCACCATCTTCATCACGATAACCAACCCATGCTTTAGTTGTTGGGCTAAATTTATGGATTGCAGCAATCATTAGATAATCAGTGCTAAGTGTTGTATTGCCTGCTTTTTCTTTATTTTCGTTGTTACCATACGATGCAGTGAATACATTTTTACCCATTTTTAACTGGTAGTTACAGAAGTAGTAGTCATCATCTCGAGTAACAGTTGTAGCTCCAGAATCTGTAGCATCACCAGTTTCATATTGGCAACTCACTTTATGTGCTCCACCTTTCCACTGGCCACCAACTTTAGTGTAAGAATATTCTTTAGTTAATGTACCACCAGCAGCATTTGTTGCACCTGAAGTTGTTTCAGACATAGCTACAAAAGCTTCCCAGCTTGAACCACTAGCTTTTAAGGCAGCAGTCATAGTACCGTCCTGATTAGCTAATTCATCAGTATTGTAAACAATCCAGGCTCCAACCATGCCGAATTTTTTCTTCCAACTGATTGCGTTTGGCGCGAAACCAGCAGAACCCGAACCACTGTTAGGACCAAATTTACCAGTCATACCACCATTAGTACGAGCTTCTAACATGGTAGCTACCATTGGGTCATATTTAACACCACCAGTATATTTATAAGCAGGTTTCACTGTACCAAAACGGAATGTACCGAATGATTTTTTGTTTTGAATACCAATGTTGATTTCACGAGCAGCAAAAGGTGCTTTACCAGATCCACCACCAGCATTATTTGATGTATCAACTTTCCATTCAGCGTGATATAGGGCTTTTAAACCACCACCTAAATCTTCACTACCTTTAATCCAGATAGCACCACGTGATTCATCACGTACTGTTAAACCATTAACAGGTACAGAGTTAGCTGCATCATCAGCACCAACATCAACACTACCTAATTCAACTTGCAAGTTACCACCAACTGTTGAACCTGCAAATGCAGCAGCTGGAGCAGTCATTGCCGCAGCAACGGCTAAAGCGATTAATTTATTTTTCATTTGTTATCTCCTCATATGAGATTTGTAAGTTTTTTTATATTCGAATGTATTTATAGCGAACAATGTGTATCGATGCAACAACTTTTTGTAAAAAAAACAACATATTTGAGTTTGTGGTATTTATACAACATTTTTATATTAGAAAAATATAATATAGTAACTATATTTCAATAAGATTAATTACTAACTTAAAGTTAATTCTAGAATAGTATAGTGCTAAATATAGACATTTACTGTTTTAAATTATGTATGATTTATATTAGTTGTTGTGAATACACAACATTTGAATAACGTAGCATCCAGTATAGCGCTTCTTATCAATATATAACTTAACCCGAGCTTGGGATAAGGAATGAACTAAAAGCCAGTTAACCGATCAGATTTTCAGACGTTAATGCTCGTTTAATCATTTTTTCGACATCATTATTCGCATTTAAATAAATTAATTCCATATCCAAATGTTGTTTCTGAAATACTCTAAATATTTCATCCGCAAATGCTTGTCCAATTATTTCAACATTATCAAAATCGAAAACTACTGTTTTAAACTTTTCAATTCTAACCATTAATCTTTTTGCTTGTGATCTTGAAACAAGCTTATCATCACCATATTGAGTTAATCGAACAGGAACTATAGTTTTAGTGAATCCATAATTATCATCCGTAGAAAAACTGTCAAATATTTGCTTCATTAATTTATTTGAATTATTTGCTAGCTTCATAAATACACAAGTGCCCGATTGAAATTCTTCATGCTCGGTAATCCAATCCTCTTCGTAATCATTATTATGAGAAAAAAATACTTTGCCCGAACAAATATCAAATTTATCAAACATTCTCGAACTGAAAAATATACCCTCACCAGAGTGATTATCAGGGTCAGTAGTTAACTTACCTTTCGCTAGTTCTAAAACTGAATGACGTTCATCATGTAAACCTAATACTCGCTGAATTTTTTTAAATATCCCTTCGCCATTATCATAAATCATAATTTCTATTGTAGTCGCTGTTTTAATCACCTGAATATATACTTCTGTTCCAGTCGAATGATCAATTGCATTATTCAGTATTTCTGTAAATCCGTATTGCCAGATATCTACGATATTTTCAGGTAACCCATCCAGATATTTTGAAATTTCTGTATTCCAAATATTGCTTTCAGAAATTGTTCCATCAATACGATATGTGTGGCCCCATTTTACCAATTCTTGTAAGGTATACTGTCTACTTCGAGTTGTTCCGGTTACTGAAATAGCGTTTTGCTCTATTAGTCGTTTAATATGTTTGTTGACTGCTTGTCTGGAAATATCAAATTCACGGCATGTTAACGCAACTATATCTTTTGGGTGGTTATCCACCTTACTAAGAATAAATTGGCGAATTTTCTCACCTCTTTTGCGTACTACCACCATAAAACAACCATTTACCTTATTTTTAGCAACCTTAATATTGATTATTGTCAACCTTAAGAATGCTATTGTCAACCTTATCAATACGGTTAATTACCTGAGCTCGGCATAAGGTAAACTGACATGGATAAACAGTGATGATCACGGGAAAGCGAAGACAAATAGTGTTTAAAGGAGAAAAAACCTTCTATTAATCTCGACCCGCTGATATGGCAAAGCTTAAACAAGGTGTTTTAACATGTACTTAAACCGATCTGACGTAGATTATGCTGACAAGAAAAGGAAATGCGTATTTGGTACTTACTAAATGCTTTATATTCGGTACCATTCACAAATGAAAACAAATAAATTATTACTAAGCTTACTGGCGACTTCTATTACTATTAATATCGTGACTTTAATCTTCAATTCAGATGAAAAACCGGATGATTCATTAAATACCGCAACTCAACTCAACTCAAATAATGACAATCTATTTTCTCAGCAAGAAGACCTGATTGACGAATTAACCACAATGAATCCAGAGGCAGATCAATCTCTACTTCTAAAAAAGAAAATTGCTATTCTCGCCAAACAGAACGATGCACTTCAAAAACAAATTGATACAGCTAACGATAAACAAGCCACTATTGTCACAGCTTTAAATACGATTGTTGATAAAATAGATTCTCAATTTCTAACACCGTCTGCATCTTCTATAAATTCTGAATCTTCAAGTTATAATATGGACTTCAATACAATTTCGAAAGAGGTTGTCAATAAATGCATGAAGGTTAGCACCGTAGCATCGGCTAGTGTTCGACAGCAGCAAAAGCAATCACGCGTTCAGTTATTAGAAGATGAAGTTATCGATAGTGCCTGGAGTAGTGAAATTGAAACTGAAATTCAATCAATATTATCTAATCAGCAATTACACGATTCCGAACTCGTTGCATTAAACTGCCGAACAACAATTTGCAAAATTACAGTGCAACACAGCTCAATCGCTGCAAAAAAATTATTTGAAGCGCCATTTTTTTCACGCTTTCAACCTAGCATTAGTCAGTATGATGAAATAATTGATGACGCTACCAGGCAACCAATTGGAATTATTTATTTAACGCGTTCCAGTCATGCTAATAACTGGGTGCACTAACGCAATGATAATATCTAAAAGATCCAGTATTAATACTCTATTATTCTTTCAATTATTTATTACTATTAATCTACTTGCTGATGAAAATAATAGTGATGTAAATTTTAATGATAACTCCTATGTTAAAGGAACTAACTTGCAGCCACAGTTAAATGCGATGTATAAGCGCAATCAGTTTATGAACATTCAGTTAGCAGCTCGAAATAAATCACTTAATGTTATTTTAGCAACCTTAGAAACGCTAAATGAAAAAATTGAATTTAAAATAAAATCCAGTAATGTTGTTACTAATAGCAATAACCTTACTATGGCTGACTTTAGCACCATGGACAATGATTTGATTCGTAAATGCGATGAGATTGTTGATAATTATTATGTCCGTAAAACTCAGCAGGAAAAAAATTACGTTCAACAATTATTTAATAATGAGCAAAGTGATCCGCAATGGGAAAGAGAACTTGAAAATCAGTTACAAAATTTTATTAATAGCAATAATTTAAGTCAAAGTGAATTTTTTGATATCAATTGTAAAAATTCGGTTTGCAAGGTTCGTATTCTTAATAAAACCAGTGAGGCTAGCCATGAGTTTAAAAGTAAATTACGTGAAGGACGTGAGTTTAAAATTTATGCCAGCCAAAATAAATCTGATCGGATTACTGGGGGCATAATGACTGATATTACTGTAGTTAGAGATGAGAAGAAGATTCGGGAGTATGTTTGGGGAGAGTAATCCTTTAAAGTTAAGTAAATTTTAATGGAAAGCGTTCAGGATGTTTTATTGATTCAATAGTCAGATCGACATCAATATCCGGCCAATATAAATGTCCTGATGATTGTTCCTCAACATTAAAAATAGATTTTACTGGTTGCTCTTTAAACCAAGGGAATTCATCATACGACATAAATAATTCTAGATCATGGTATAAAATCCAAACACCATGATTTGAAATATTGGTAACTTCAATCGCTAAAGTGCTGTTGCCATGCGCTAATGAGTTCATTGTAATGCCCCTCGATAAGTATCTCGATATTTTTTAATTGTTTACGTGAATAATGGTAGTTCTTCGCAAGCTCAATATCTGGCTTTAACCAAAACTTTGCTTCACCATCACCAGAAATAACATGAACATGCATTCGGGATTCTTCTCTTGAAAAGAAAAAAAACCGAAATCCATCTTCCTTGAATACTGTAGGACTCATAATATAAGCTCAAGTGTTAAACATTCACGACTTTTGATTCAGTTTAGATAACTACTTATATTATAGCAAATACAAAACAAAAAAAGGCCTGCGTAATGCAGGCCTTTTTGATGAACAATAATAATGAATTATCGTTTTGAGAACTGTGGACGTTTACGGGCTTTGTGTAAACCGACTTTCTTACGTTCAACTTCTCTAGAATCACGGGTCACGAAACCGGCTTTACGCAGTGCTGGACGTAAAGTTTCATCATATTCAATTAATGCACGGGTGATGCCGTGACGAATCGCACCGGATTGTCCTGTGTTACCACCGCCTTTTACGAAAACATTAAAATCAAGGCTATCGTTCATGTTAACCAGATCTAATGGCTGGCGCACAATCATGCGGGCAGTTTCTCGACCAAAGTACTCGTCAAGAGGTCGTTTGTTTACTGTAATCTGGCCTGAGCCACTTTTTAAATAAACACGTGCAGATGAGCTCTTGCGACGTCCGGTACTGTAATGCTGTATTTCTGCCATTTTTAATTAACCTATTTCTAATTGTTTT
>CAYOHQ010000020.1:0-19507 GCA_964403805.1 uncultured Thioalkalispiraceae bacterium
TTATATTTACGGTAGTTTTTACATTAATGTTTAGTTTTGTGTTATTTCTTTTATTAATTTATTCAAATTTTCAGATTGTAGAATAATTTTCTCCGCAACAGCACTCATCTTCTGTCTATTGTTTCGAGAGTAATTTCGTAAACTGAGTTCAGCCTGTTGGGCTGTTTGGTGGCTGTGTGCCATGAGAATTCCAATTGCAATACTGGTGTCTCTGCCATTATGTAATG
Source organism: uncultured Thioalkalispiraceae bacterium (assembly GCA_964403805.1). GTDB lineage: Bacteria > Pseudomonadota > Gammaproteobacteria > UBA6429 > Thiohalophilaceae > CAYQUC01. The sequence goes on from CAYOHQ010000020.1 coordinate 228, forward strand.
CCGTGGTAAGATTTTTTTCATTATTATGTAATGATTTTATATCAGCAGAACGCATTAATGCAGTGTCGATAGCTGGAATGATCTGATTGATGTCTATCGGTTTAACTAAATATCCTAAAGCACCTTTGCTTATTGCTGTTTCAACAATGTCTTTTTCATCCATAGCCGATAAAAATAATATTGGAATATTCATTGGTTGAATAGATTCAGCAGCTTCTAAACCAGAGATCCCAGGCATATTAATATCAAGTATGACCAGATCAGGTTGTTTTTCCTGACATAAGCTAATTGCTTCTTCACCCGATAAAGCTTCGAACACCTCAAATCCGGCATCGCGCAAGCCGGCACTGAGTGTCGCTAAAACCAGGTAATCATCATCCGCGATGACCAGGCGTTGATTATGCAGTTTTTCTTTTGGTGCTGTGTTCATTAGTTTTGTTCTCATTGTTTAGTAATACTGGAGTAGTTAATGTGAAGGTAGCAAGAACACCAGCATCAATCTGTTGGATAGTGAGTTCAGCGCCTTGTCGTGGTAATAGTGATTTAATTAATGACAGGCCGGTTCCTAAACCCGATCTGTTTGTAAAATCAAAATTTTCAGGTAAAACCGCATCATCATTTTGGACACAAATAATAACAGTGTCGGTAGTTGATGAAATTTCAATATGAATATTTTTGTTCGATGCATCCGTGGTGTGTTTGGCAGCATTAAATATTAGTTCATTAACAATAAGCGCTACTGGTACAGCATTTTTTTCATCAATGTTTTGCAGTATATCCGGTGTTGCAAGGATACTGGGTTCAATTTTAATACCCATGATTTCCAGTGTTGCCTTACAAATCACATTAATTAATTGTGTCACAGAAATATTCTGGTTTGTTTCATCGCACTGAATACCATGCACTAAAGATACAGAATTTAATTGACTCACAGCATGATCCAGCATGGCATTGTCGATGGATTCGTATTTGCTGTGTTGTCGTAATAAGCCAACAACACCCTGCAAGTTATTTTTTATTCGGTGATGAACTTCTCTTACAAGCGTATTTTTTTGTTGAATTTCATATTTAATTCGATTTTCTTCAGCTAATTTCCGTGTTGTGATATCACGTATCAAGCCAATCATTTTAGTGGAAGATTTATTCTTTTCGTGTTGTATATTGCCTGTAACCTCTATCCAGCACTGCTTTTCGCTGTCTATATTGATGGTATGTTCGATACGATGCGATAACCCGGTTTTGATGCAATGATCAAATGATTTTTGAACTATATCCTGTTCAGAGTGTGGAATCAGTTCAATATATTTTTCGAATGACCGAGGTGACATTTGATGAAAAATTTCGTTTGCACGACTCGACCAGGTAAATGTTTTGTTATGTAAATCATATTCCCACATACCGATTTTACTAAATAATAATGCATGTTCGAGTCTGTCTTTCATATGCTCAAATGCTTTTTCTGATTTTAATCGAATTTTTTCTTCACGTCGGGCTAGTCGTAGAAAGATAAAACTGGTAAATATAAAGCCTGATAATATAATAATGGTTTGAATTATTATATCGTTACGGTATTCAGAGAAAATATTTTTATTCGGTAAATCGACTAGATCCCAACTTGTCCCAGATACTGCATTCTTATAACCAATTCGATTAATTTCATTATTATTCAAACTGTATTTTTTATTTAAATTTTTCAGTTGTGTGCGAGAGCCTGATGATGAAACTTCAATTAAATTAGAAGAATCATTTTTTAATAATAATAGCCTGTGATTATGCACTTCAGCATGTTTTAAAATACGGCTAATCATAACCGGCTTAAAACTAATAAAAAAAACACCTTTTTTAACAAGTTTGTTAGCAGTATCAAATATCTTCCATGACGTCATTATATCGTAATGATGAGCATTGCTGTGCGGATGTATGACTATATCGTAATGATAACCACTGTAAGCAAATTTTTTCAAATTTAGCCGACACATTTCGTTAAGTAATAAATTATCACCACCCGGTAATGGTTGACCTTTATTATTGGCGATAGCAAATGCAAAATTATTTGGGAAGCGAGTATTAACTAATTTTTTAAACTCCTCATATTTTGATTCATCGCTTGGGTTTTCAGTCAGATATTGAATTCTATTGATATGCTGTTTTGCAAAAAATTTAACAAATGTTTGTTGTTGGGTAATTGCCGAGCTTAATTCAGACGCTGCACCTTGAACAGAATGCATCATGACATCATTTTGATGACGTTCGAAGTCTGAATAGTGGTGATAACCATACCAAAAAAGAATCAGGCATAAAAATACCAGAATGATAGCAACGTAGCGTCGGGTATAAATGCTGGTACTGCCTATTTGTGAATCATTATTTGTCACATTAAATATGCCTATATTTAGATATTTCAGTAAAATGACTTGTTAATTGAGCAGATTACAACCCAAACTAGAAAAAGCATAATAACTGCAATTTCATTAGCTAATTTTACAGAACATTGCTGCTGAATCCAAATACAGTTCTAAAAGTAGGAATTTGTGTGGTATTTATTGCTCTATAACGGTTAAAAAACATACAGGCACGGGTGTTTCGTAATGCTTATGGCTTGATCCTGAATTTTTTATTTAAATTATAATTACGCTTTCAACTAAAATATAGATAGTAGTTCCAAATCGGAAGAATTTTCACTACTCTTGTTTGTAGGAAAGCAATAATAAATTTGAACAACTTTCAGTATGGGGAGAAGTTATGAATAAGAAAATAGTATGTAGTGTTGCTGGGCTGTTATTAACCTTGGGTTTTGTAACTGGTGTTTCAGCAGCAGAAGTCGTGGTTGTAGAAATAAAAAAAGTATCTGTTGATGATGTGTATAACATGGTTAAGACGCTAGCAGAATCTGACCGGAAGATGCTAATTGAAAAAAATCTCAAGATGAATAAAGAGCAAAGTCAGAAATTTTGGCTGGTATATACTGCCTATCGAAAAGACATTAATAAAATTCAACAACAGCAGTTTAGTTTAATTAAAGATTTTGCAAAAAATTACCAGAATTTAACAGATGAGAAAGCAGCAAAGCTTCTAGACACTCATATTCAATCTAAACGAAATTTATTAAATATTCGGAAAAAATACCTTGGTGATTTTCGTAAATCAGTACCTGCCAAAGAAATAGCAAAATTTTTTCAGGTAGAAAATAAATTAAACGCAATTGTTAATGTGCAGCTTGCGCAAGATATCCCACTTGTTAAATAAATTTTGGAGAATGAAATGAAGAATACCGTTAAATTAATTGCCGCGCTTTTAACAAGTGCCATTGTATCAATATCATTTTCCAGTAATGCAGTTGCAGAAGATGCCAGTTATGGAAAATTAAAATCCGCCCTGAATGATGTGCGCGCTTTATACCGAGCAGACAAAGCAGAGATTATTATCGATCAGTTAAAAATGACAAAAGAAGAGAACAAAGCATTTTGGCCAGTTTATAATGCATACACAAATGAATTAAAAGGTGTCGGTAATAAAATGATCAAGTTAATCTCAGGTTATGCTGATAATTCAACAAAGATGACAGACAAATATGCAGATAAAATGATAAACAATTATCTTGAAATAGAAGATAAAAAATTGGACATATTTGAGAGTTATATCCCAAAATTTAAGAAAATAATGCCAGCGACCAAAGTTGCAAAATTATATCAAATTGAAAATAAATTAACGGCTGTTACAAACCTTGAACTAGCTGCAAGTGTACCAATGATAAAATAGTTACAAGTAGTTAAAAAAATTAAAAAGCCGGTTACGTTATCCGTAACCGGTTTTTTTGTTATTGCAGTATCAATCGAGCATTTAATTGCTGAACCGGACGATTATTGGAATGATGAAGTTCGTGATGAAATTCTTCAACTTGTGCTTTTGAAACAGTGAGTGGACTTTTCATAACATACCAACGCACACCTTCAGAACAGGGGGGGGTCGTTAAAGAACCATTAAAACGGTAATACGCTTTATCTTTTGGTAACAATGCCAATGCTGTTGCAGGTAAAGAAACGTTTTTAGATTTAGCCTGACTGTCTTTTAGCGCTTTCCAAAGACTTGCTACGGTTTTATTTTCTTCTTTCGTATTAAACATAACTGCTACAACTGCCAACTCGCCTGCTTTATTTTGATGAACAAAATGCGCTTCAAGAGGATAGGATTTTCCATCAATGGTATTTTCTGATGGTGTGTGAAAATGAAATTGTTTTAACTCATAGTTTGAATTATTAATACCAATACTACTACCCGGTTTGATATTAACTTGTACGGTATGGCCGTTATTAACAATATTTTTTAAGCTGCTGGTATAATTGAATTTGATTCTTTCCAGTGTTGCACTATCAGCCTGGGTAATATTAATGGGAGATTGGTTTTTCCCTTTGCTACACATAAAATTGTGATCATCAATTTCTGCCCAATGTGCAGGCCCCATTTTGTCACTGTAATCCCAGTGAGCTTTGTGTGCTTTTTCACTTGCGACTGCATTTAAGCTAACAATGCTGCATAAAACTAAAATAGATATAATTTTCATGATAAGTTGTTTCCTGAATTTATAATTATCGATATTTGTAATAAATAAAAATTTATTACATTATTAAATTTAACAAAATGTATTTCAGGAAAAAGAAGGTGGTGCTCTAGTATTGGGTTTGAGTAAATAATTTGATTGTGCATTAATGGATATCGAGTGATCGGTTTTATCGGAAATAGAGTAATGAGAACTAATTTGTGTCAGACTGCTTATAAGAATTAGATCTGTATCCAGCTCAAAATTTGATTTTTCAATTTCCGTATTTGCACAGCATGGTAAATCAGATTGAACTAAATTAAGTTGGCTAATTAAGATAACCAGTATTAAAAATGACAGTAAATAAAACGTGGCAATATGAATATTATTGCTAAGTTGAGCTTTTGTTGAAGTTGAATTTTTCAATAGCATAATACTAATACATTAAGAGTAAACCTTTAAACTACCAATAAGATCGTTTATTGAAGTCATGTTATTGTTTTTTAAGTAGCTTGTAATTCCATCATTTAAAGTTTTGCACACTAACGGATCATAAAATAAAGCCGTTCCAACACCAACCGCAGAAGCACCGGCAATTAAAAATTCCAGTGCATCATTGGCGGTGGTAATGCCACCTTGTCCTATGATAGGAACATTATGGTGTTTCGCAACTTGATAAACCTGATGTACTTTTAATAAAGCCACCGGCTTGATTGCAGGACCAGATAAGCCCCCTTGATTATTGCCGATATGGGGTTCTCGTTTATCAATATCAATAGCCATTCCCATTAGAGTATTAATAACCGCAAGCCCATCGGTTCCGGCTTCGATACAGCGACGCGCGTTTTCAGCTATGTCCGTCTGGTTGGGTGATAATTTGGTAATAAGCGGTTTATCAGTTACCGCACGGCAAGCTGCGACAACTCGAGCCGACATATCCGGATCATTACCAAATGCCACACCACCCTCTTTAACATTCGGGCATGAAATATTAATCTCCATTGCGTCAATATTTGATTCATTAAACAGTCGCGCAACTTCAGTATATTCTTCTACAGTGGAGCCAGATAAATTAGCAATAAAGCGCGTTTCTGAAAAATCGAGTTCGGGTAATATGGTGTTAATAACGACTTCTGTTCCCGGGTTCTGCAAGCCAATGGCATTTAACATTCCAGCCGGTGTCTCATAAACTCGATGCGGCCGATTGCCAAGCCGGGGTTCCAGCGTGGTGCCCTTCAGGCAGACTGCACCAACATCAGTGTTTGAAAACCCGGCAACCCGGGTGTATTCTTCGCCGAATCCAACACAACCAGACAATAACACCAACGGGCTGTTGAACTCCATGCCACAGAAAGTCGATTTTAAAATAGCATCAGGTGTTATAATAGCGTCATTCATAATAGCGGATTATTATCGCTCAATTCGGCAGATTTGTCGCCTACAAAAAGATTCACACAAAGAGGATTTACTATGTCAGCATTTAAATTATCAATTCCAACAATGAAATGCGGTGGTTGTGTTGCCACTGTCGAAAGTACACTAAACACATTGAGTAATATTAATTCAGTGGCAGTCGATTTAGAATCCAAGCAAGCTACAGTTGACGGTGATGTTTCAATTGACGCTGCAATTTCAGCAGTAACCGATGCCGGTTTTCCTGCCGAAAAGGCATAGTTTTATCGAATATGTTTGAGATAGTTTTATACGAACCTGAAATACCACCCAATACCGGTAATATTATTCGACTATGTGCCAATACTGGCTCGAATTTGCATTTAATAAAACCACTTGGATTCGAGCTCAACGATAAACGCTGTCGCCGTGCCGGTCTGGATTATCACGAATATGCTCAAGTAAAAGAATACGAAAATTTAGGTGAATGTTTGTCACAGTTTGATTCATCTCGAATTTTTGCAATTTCTACCCGTGGCTCTAAGTATCATCACGAGGTAAGCTATCAACAAGGCGATGTTCTCATTTTTGGGCCTGAAACTCGCGGCCTGCCGCAACAATTTTTAGATTCTCTAAAGACGAATCAAATAATACGAATTCCAATGTTACCTACGAATCGTAGTTTGAATTTATCAAACTCAGTCAGTATTATTGTTTACGAGGCGTGGCGGCAATGCGATTTCGTGGCCGGATTATAACTACATAATTTAATCAATTTCAGCTTTAATATCACGGGTTAATAAACTTTGTACTGCCGTTTTAGGATCTCGCCCATGATGCAAAACTTGATATACTTGCTCTGTAATTGGCATGCTGATGCTTTTTTGTTGCGCCAAACGATGTACTTCTGCTGCAGTGTTAATACCTTCAACAACCTGCCCTATTTCAGCGCACGCTTCTTCGATGGTTTTGCCTTTACCAATTGCTAAACCCAAACGTCGATTACGCGATAAATCATCGGTACAGGTTAATATTAAATCGCCCAAACCGGATAAGCCCATTAGCGTTTCTTTTTGCGCATCATAACTGACACCGAGTCGCATCATTTCATGCAAGCCACGGGTAATTAATGCCGATCGGGTATTAGCACCAAAACCCAATCCATCAGCGATTCCAGCAGCAATAGCCAGAACATTTTTAATTGCACCACCGAGTTGCACACCGGGCATATCGTTACTGGTGTAAGCACGGATATAGGAATTCTGAATTGCAGAAGCAATTTCCTGTGCAAATGTAATATCAGTTGATGCGACAGTGATAGCACTGGGTAAGCCCTTTGCTATTTCTTTAGCAAAGTTCGGCCCTGATAATAATGAATAACGTCGAGTTGCACCTAATTCCTCAATTGCAACATCAAGCAGGAATTTACAACTGCCCTTCTCCAGCCCTTTTGTTGCCCACATAATTTTTTGATCGGGTTTTATATACGGTTTAATTTTGATCAAAGTCTCGCGAAAAGCATGGCTTGGAACCACTATTAATAAATAGTGTAAATCATGAAGTGCCTGTTCTAAATCACTGGAGGGTAAAATATTTTCTGGAAATTTAATGCCAGGTAAATATTTTTTATTTTCTTTATCACTTTTGATGTCGTTAATGTGTTTGGCATTATGCGACCATAATGTCACATCAAAATGATTACTCGCAAATAATAATGCAAGACCACTACCCCAGGATCCTGAACCGAGAACGGTTATTTTTGGGTTAGTTTTTTGCATTACTAAATTTGCGTTTATTAATGAGTGGTTGTTGTTTCTTTTTCAGAGTCTTTTTGTGCGTCAAGGTGTTGTTGATAAAGCGCATCAAAATTAACGGGTGCCAGTAATAACTGTGGAAAGCCACCACGAGTGACGAGATCTGAAATTGCTTCACGTGCATAGGGAAATAATGCATTCGGGCAGAAGCTTCCGAGGATGGCACCGATATCAGTATCAGTAAAACCGGAAACAGTAAACAATCCTGCTTGATGTACCTCAGTTAAATAAATTGTTTCTTCTTTGATTTTTACGGTAATGGTTATTGTTAGCACAACTTCAAAAATATCGTTGTTATCGGTTTTATTTGCATTGGTATTCAGTTCCATATTCACTTCAGGATTCCATTCTTTTAGAAAAACTGATGGGGTATCAGGAGACTCAAACGAAATATCTTTGGTATATATTTTTTGAATTACTAATTGTTGTTCTGGTTGTTGATCGGGTGTTTTCTTTTCTGAATCTGCCATTTTAAATTCCTGATGTCGTATAAATAGAATAGTCGTTGTATTGTTACACAGTAAAGAATTAAAATTTACTGTTATATATGTTGCTTAACCCAGTTAACAAGTGAGCCAAGATCCATTGCACCGGATGTGCGTGTTACTTCGTGCGCATTTTTAAAAATCGCCAGTGTTGGAATACTTTGAATTCGATACTGAGCGGCAATATTTTGCTGTGCTTCAGTATTGACTTTAGCGAGTCTAACACCAGGCTCGAGCTGTGAAGCTGCTTGCTCAAAAGTGGGGGCCATCATTTTACAGGGGCCACACCAGGGAGCCCAGAAATCAACTAGCACGGGAATATCGTTTTTGCTTATGTGAGCTATAAAATTCTGAGCCGTGAGTTCAATCGATTTAGCGTCAAACAACATTGATTTGCACTTACCACAGCTGGCATCTTGTTGTAGTTTATCTTTTGGCACACGATTGGTGCTATTACATGAAGGGCAGACAATGTGTAGAGATTCTGTCATTTACTTTTTTAATATAATTAAATTATGCTTATACAGCACTTAATCCGAGCAGTGAGTCTAATTTACCTTGCGCATCTAGCGCATATAGATCATCACAGCCACCAAGGTGTTGTTCGTCAATAAAAATTTGAGGCACACTGCTTATGCCATTACTTTTGTTTGCCATTATCTGACGTAATTCAAAATTACCATCGACGATTATTTCTTCAAATTCAATACCCTTGTTTTGCAATAAAGCTTTTGCACGAAAGCAGTATGGGCAGGTTGAAGTACTATACATTGTTACATTTGGCATCGGGGGGAATGTCCTTTGTTAATCAAGCTAAAATTAGTTTAATGTTTTGTTATGGGTAAGCTGGCATTTTGCCACGCCATTATCCCACCACTTAAATTATGAATTTGATCAAAACCGTTTTTCTTCAATATGCCGCACACATGAGCCGAACGGCTACCACTACGACAACTAACAATCACCGGCTTTTGCTTGTATTTATCCAACTCAGATAATCGATTGGTTAGTCCACTTTGCGGAATATGAATTGAGTTTACAATGTGGCCAGTAACGTATTCCTTATCTTCACGAACATCGACAATAACAGCGTCATCGTGATTAATTAATTGAGTTGCTTCAGCGGGTGATACAGGGTGATAGCCCTTCAATTTTGCGCCAAACAAATTATTGAGAAGCATTACCAATATGATAACAAATGCCAAACACAGATAAGGGTTTGCTGTAATAAATGCAGTTAACTGATCCATTAATTTTCCATCCAATGATACATTAAGATAATTTTCAAACGTAACATGAAAAAAGTCACGTTAGAATACAATAAGGTTGAATTTTACTAAATCGAATTTTCGAGATTGTATCGTCCGTTAATACTAATAATACTAGATTTTAACGACGAAATGATTAAATAATACCGTTAATCAGGAGTGCAGAATACTTCTCGCATCATAACGATTAACCGTAATGTGCGTGCATCACCAACACGGTAGAATACGCGATTAGCATCTTTGCGTGATGCCAGAATTCCTTTGTCACGTAAAATGGCTAAATGCTGCGAAATGTTGCTCTGCGACGTTCCGACATTTTCAACAATATCCTGTACGCTAACTTCTTTATCACCAAGAGTACACAAAATCTTCAAACGTAAAGGATGTGACATGGCTTTTAATGATCGTGAAGCCCGGTCGATATCTTCTTCACGTGTTATCAGGCCGACATTTTCAAATTGATTCATACTATTCATGCTGCATACACCTTATAAGTTAAGGGACATTGATTATTTAACAGTTACACTGTAACAGTATTTTAGTGTTTTAGTACATTACTAGTGTCTTTATTACTAAAACATTATACAATTATGTACCGATTTAAAAGTATTATTTTGATTATTAACGAGAATAAGTGAATTTTTTTCTAGAATTGACCGATTTTTGCTTATTTTGTTAATTGAAACTTTACTAACGAATAGAATAAACATGAAAAAAATGTGTGTTACTCACCTATTAAACTCGAAAGTAGCTATTTTTTCAAATTACTTTGTTAGCATTATTCAGTAGAGTCCGTTTTTATTTTATTATGATGAATACCAATGTATTTTTTTGCGTAGAGTTAAGTTATTGAATTATAAGCCTATTACACTCCTAATATTAGATGGATACGGTTATTCGGAGCAACTGGACGGAAACGCCATTGCTCATGCAAAAACACCGAATATGGATCGTTATTTTGAAGACTATCCTCATACCCTTATTCAATGTTCCGGTGCCGGTGTTGGATTGCCAGCCGATCAAATGGGTAATTCTGAAGTAGGGCATCTCAATCTGGGTGCTGGTCGTGTGGTATATCAGGAATTTACCCGGGTCAATCGCTCGATAAAAACAGGCTCTTTCTTTAGTAATCAGACACTCACCGATGCGATGCAAGTCGCAATTGATAATAATAAGGCGGTTCATATCCTGGGATTATTATCCGATGGTGGTGTGCATAGTCATGAAACCCACATTCATGCCATGGCCGAGCTAGCGGTGAAACAAGGTGTGCGGGACGTGTATTTGCATGCGTTTCTGGATGGGCGGGATACCGCACCCAAGTGTGCCGCTAAGTCAATCAGTGTCATGCAAGATAAATTTGATCGCGAATTAGGACGTGGCCGCATCGCATCCATTATTGGGCGGTTTTATGCGATGGATCGTGATCACCGCTGGCCCAGAATACAGGCAGCATACGATTTAATTACTCAAGGCAAGGCTGAATATACAGCGACTTCTGCTCAACACGGTTTGGAGATGGCGTATGAACGTGACGAGAAAGATGAATTTGTAAAAGCGACGGCGATAATCCCGGAAGGTGAAAAAGCAGTTTGCATCGAAGATGGTGATGTTGTCGTTTTCATGAATTACCGTTCCGATCGCGCCAGGCAAATAACCCTGCCCTTCATTGATAATAATTTTGACGGTTTTGAACGTGACACTGTTCCAAAATTGGGACAATTTGTCAGTCTGACAGAATACAAAGCAGAATATGATGTGCCGGTTGCCTATCCACCAGAACGACTCAATAATGTTTTTGGCGAATTTATTTCCAAATTGGGTATGCATCAATTACGTATTGCTGAAACTGAAAAATACGCACACGTCACTTTCTTTTTTAATGGTGGGCGTGAAGAACCTTTTGAATTTGAAGATAGAATATTAGTGCCGTCACCCAGTGATGTAACAACATACGATGAAAAGCCCGAAATGAATGCCGCTGAAGTGACTTCAAAGTTAATTGCAGCAATCGAGCAGGATAAATACGAAGTCATTATTTGTAATTTTGCTAACCCGGACATGGTTGGTCATACCGGCAATTTTGATGCAACAGTAACCGCAATTGAGTATTTAGATGCTTGTGTTGGTAAAGTTGTTTCGGCGGTTCAAAAAGCGGGTGGTGAAGTAATCATTACTGCTGATCATGGTAATGCAGAAAAAATGGAAAACAAAGAGACTGGTCAGGTTCACACCGCGCATACTTCAAACGTTGTACCCTGTATTTATATTGGCCGCCCGGCAAAAATGCAGGAAACGGGAGCTTTATCTGACATTTGTCCGACATTAATTGATATGCTTGGCCTGCAAAAACCAGTAGAAATGAACGGCCATAGTTTAATCGAACTCGAGGTTGATGAGTCATAATTTTTTACCTTGGTGATCTTGACGGTAAAAATAATAATATGCTACAAAAAATTGGATTCTTTTTAGTACTACTCCTGGCTTTAGTTATTACAAACCCCGTAATAGCAGAGGCATCTCAATCCCAACAAAAAAAACTTGAAGTCCTGCGTAAACGAATTGGTGGTTTGCGTGATGAATTAAATGTTATTCGTGGTGAACATTCTACCGTTAGAAAAGAATTACAAGATGCAGAATTCAAGATTAACAAGTTTGTTAAAGCGCTAAATAGCCTCACCCGAAATATTAAAAGTCAAAATAAAGAATTAAATCGTTTAAAAAAAGATAAATCACGATACCAGAAAGACATGGCGACACAGCTTGATTTATTGGCTATGCAAGTTCGCTCGGCCTATGTTATTGGTCGACAGGAATATTTAAAATTATTATTAAATCAGGAGCATCCTGAATCGGTTGGTCGAGTATTACGTTATTATCAATATTTTAATGCAGAGCGCAGTTCGCGTATTACACGTGCCGAAAAAATTGTAACAAAACTGGATAAAGTCAGTAAAGCAATCAATCGTAAAGTATCGCAATTAGAAAAACTCCGAAAGAAGCAACGCACTAAAAAAGCCGCGCTGGAAAATACCAGACGAGCACGTATTCTGGTGATGGCAAGATTAAAATCTGAAATGCTGAATAAAGGTGAGGAGCTGGAACATTTAATTCAAAATGAACAAAAACTGGCTCGTCTGATTAATGAAATTAATCAGGTGATGCCAGACATTAAAATGGAACCTGGTGAGCATTTAAAATTTGCAAAATTAAAGGGCAAGTTATATTGGCCGACTGTAGGTAAAGTCAGGAAGATATACGGTAAATCACGAAAAAGTAAAAAGCTCAAATGGAAAGGTGTCATCATAAAAGCAAAGTCGGGGATGAACGTGCGAGCCATTTCCCGAGGACGAATTGCTTATGCTGACTGGTTGCGTGGTTATGGACTATTAGTTATTGTTGATCATGGCGATGGTTATATGAGTTTGTATGGCCACAATGAGAGCATTAAAAAAGAAACGGGTGACTGGATTGAAGCCAATGAAGTAATCGCATCTGTGGGTAACAGTGGTGGTAATGAGTTTACGGGCTTATATTTTGAAATACGCCATAATGGTAAACCAACTAATCCAAGTAGCTGGTGCAAGAAAACGCGACGGCTTTAAACTGTGTAGTCTACAAAATTGAACCATATACCCTCCTATGGCTCTAAAATTGGAGTATTTAATAGGTTTTAACAGCATGATAGGGTAATATCTCGTGCTAATATATTTTTATAAATAGTAAATTGTGTATAAATTTTATGTATTTAACGATAAATGTTAAATCAAATTCAAATTTAGTGATAATTCATAAAGGTGTAAAGAATGGCTTTAGTATTACGAAATGGTTTTATAATGGCAATTGGTCTTGTGGCCGGCATTATGTTGGCAGTCGGTACGGGTGTGTGGGCAGATAAAACGCCCCCTAATTATAATGGGCTGCCACTGGATGACATTCGTAATTTAAGTGAAGTGTTTGGCAAAATTAAAGAAAATTATGTTGAAGAAGTAGAAGATAAAACACTTCTGGAAAATGCAATTCGCGGCATGTTATCAGGCCTGGACCCACACTCTAACTATCTGGATAAAGAATCTTTTCATGAACTTCGAGTTGGCACTAGTGGTGAATTTGGTGGTCTTGGTATAGTAGTCGGCATGGAAAATGGTTTCGTAAAAGTGGTTTCACCGATTGATGATACACCTGCGGCTCGTGCTGGCATCGAAGCAGGCGATTTAATTATCCGGCTTGATGAAACGCCAGTAAAAGGCATGACACTAGACGATGCAGTTAAAATCATGCGTGGTAAGCCCGGCTCACCAATAAAATTAATGATCGTTCGAGAAGGTAAAGATAAACCATTTGAAGTTACCATCGTGCGCGATAAAATCCGTGTTAAAAGTGTAAAACCAAGAATGCTGGAACCGGGTTATGGTTATATTAGAATCACTCAATTTCAGCAGAGAACCGGTAAAGATTTATTAGCCGCGATTAAAAAACTACAAAAAGAAAGTAAAAATAAACTTAAGGGTATGGTACTGGATTTACGAAATAATCCGGGTGGTTTATTAGATGCAGCTGTCGATGTTACTGATGCCTTTATTGGCAGTGGTAAAATTGTTGTGTCAGTGCGCGGTCGCAATAAAGATAATAATGATATCCGCCGTTCGAAAAATAGTGATCAAATTAAAGGTGTACCACTTGTTGTGTTAGTTAATGGTGGTTCAGCTTCTGCCTCTGAAATTGTCGCGGGTGCTTTGCAAGATCATAAACGCGCAGTGATAATGGGTACGCAATCATTTGGTAAAGGATCAGTACAATCCGTTGTACCACTTGGTAATAATGCCGGTCTAAAATTAACAACAGCACGTTATTACACGCCAGCAGATCGTACGATTCAGGCGAAAGGTATAACACCGGATATTATTCTTGAAAATATTAAGGTTGATGATAAAAAAGTAGATGCAGTTTTTAAACCAATTAAAGAGGCAGATTTGAGTCATCATCTTGAAAATGATAAAGAACCTAAACCAACAAAAGATAAAAAAGCGAAAGATGACAAGAAAGGCAAAAAATCTGAAAAAGAAAATAAGAAAGAAAATTTAGCAAAAACAGACTATCATCTTTATGAAGCGTTAAATTTATTAAAAGGACTACACTTAATCAGTAGTCGTTAATAGCCTGGATATTACTTAGAATTATGGAATTGAAAGGAATCAGGCAAGAGTTACAACTAAAAAAACGACAGCATGTTATTGCTGTCGTTTTTTTATTGACGACATTCAATTTATATTCGGTCAGTTATGCAACTGAATTAAAAACAATATCGCAGATCAATTATTCTTCTGATTCTGCAACATCCAATACCAGTTCAATTATAGAAAGCACCGAGCCTAAAATTGAAACTATTAGACCAGCAGTAAGTATTATTATTGATGATCTTGGTGACCGTTTAAAAGACGGTATGCGCGCTGTTAGTCTACCTGCACCCTATACCTATTCATTTTTACCCAATACACCGTTTGCTAAAAGACTAGCAAAAGAAGCAAATGGCATGAATAAAGAAGTCATGTTACACATTCCCATGCAAGCGACTAATGGTAAAAAATTGGGTCCCAATGGTTTAACACATGAAATGTCTCGAGAGGTTTTTGACAAAACATTACAGGAAGCATTTAATTCTATTCCGTATGTTCGGGGAATAAATAATCACATGGGTAGCCTGTTAACAGCTAATAAACAAAACATGAATTGGGTTATGAGTTTTGTTGCAAAACAGGATAATGATCTTTATTTTATAGACAGCCGAACGACAGCAAAATCCGTTATTGTTCAGGCAGCCAAAGAAAAAAACATTAATGTATTATCACGTGACAGTTTTATTGATTATGACGCAACGGTTGAAAGTATTACCACGCAAATTCACTATTTAATTAAAATTGCCAGAAAAAACGGTTCTGCTATTGGAATCGCACATCCCTACCCGGCTACGCTTGAAGTACTGGAAACTGCATGGCCGCTTTTTTATGAAGCCGGTGTTGATTTAATTCCAGTGTCAGAATTAATTGCAAAAAATAAACATAGAGAGTTATCCGAATGGCGACTGTCCTCGTCCCGTTAGCACAAGGCTGTGAAGAGCTTGAAGCAGTTACCATAATGGATTTAATGGTTAGAGCGGGTGTTACTGTAATTTCAGCCAGTTTAGATGAGAAACCGGTTGTAGCCAGTCGGGGAACGGTATTGATAGCAAGCACTACAATCAATAAGGTGAAAGCAGCTGATATTGATATGATTATATTACCGGGTGGCTTACCGGGTGCCGATAATTTAAATACCGATCCCTATATTCAAAATTTAATTACTCAGTTAAATGATAATAATAAACCTATCGCCGCTATATGCGCTGCACCTAAAATCTTAGCTAAGGCAGGGTTATTAAATGGTAAAAAAGCAACCGCATTTCCGGGAACACTGGAAGAATTTAATTCTAAAAAAATTCAAATAGATCATTCACAAGCTGTTATAAAAGATGGCAACATCATCACCTCGAGAGGTCCGGGCACAGCAATGGATTTTACGCTGGACTTGATTGCTATTTTATGTGGAGCGGTCAAGCGAAAAGAAATTGAGAGCGGCTTGCAGCGCTAGTTTATTTAAAAGCATTTTCTCCATGAGCTGCGTAAGCGTGACGTTTGGAAATATGATGTTGTACTTTGCGATTAATTATACTCAACTCCTCATTAGGTTAAAAACAGTGACTGTTACCTAAGTTGAGATTTTCATATCAGAGGCTTTTTGAAGCCACTCTGCTGCCTGCGCTTTGTCCTGATTTACAATGTCACCTTCGTCATACAGTGTTGCTAACTTGAGTTGCGCATCATAATATTGATTATCTGCTGATTTGTGATACCAGATAATAGATTGAATTTGATCCCTTTTAAAACCCTGACCCATTTGATACATTTCCGCTATAAAATACTGTGCTTGGGCATTACCTTGATTCGCCGCTTTTTTAAAACAAGAAAATGCTTTTACAAAATCCTGTTTAACACCGAAACCTTTTTGATATAAAATACCGAGCTTGCATTGTGCTTGATTATTTTCAAAATCAGCAATTTTATTAAACCAGTGAAATGCTTGCGCATAATCCTGATCCACTCCAACACCAGTATAATAAGCTTCTCCCAGATAATATTGTGCATCTTCATGATTCTGTTCTGCTGCTTTTTGAAACCATTCTAAAGCAACTTCGTTGTCTTGTTTAACCGATTTACCATCCAGATATAATTTACCAAGTTGATATTGTGCATCGCTATTTCCCTGTTTTGAAGCTTTAGCATACCATTTAATTGCCTTATTATTATTTTGCTTTACACCATAACCGCTTAAATAAAATTCAGCTAAAACACATTGTGCTTTGGCATTCCCCTGTTCCGCTGCTTTTCGATACCAGTTACAGGCTTGTGAACTATTTTGTTCAACACCGTTACCGTCTTTATACAGCAAACCTAAATTCATTTGCGCATCGGTTTGATCAGCCTTGGCTGCTTTCATAAACCAGTTAAACGCAGATGAATAATCCTGTTCAACACCCTTACCGTCTCGATACATTATCGCCAGGTACGTTTGTGCATCACGGTTATCCTGTTTCGCCGCTTTACGAAAATAAACAACAGCTTGTGTATTATCCTGCTCAAGGTCATCAGCAAAAGCATACAGTGAGCCCAAATTGAACTGTCCGCTTGCATCTCCACTGCTTGCCGCTTTTTTATACCAGTTCATGGCGATTTTATTATTACGTTCAACCCCTAAACCATTGCTATATAAAATACCAAGGTTCACCTGTGCATCTGTATGTCCCTTTTCAGCGGCCATTTGATACCATTTTATAGCAAGTTGATAATCTTGTTTAATACCTTGGCCATTCTGATGAAGTATCGCCAGGTTAGTTTGTGCACTCAAGTGTCCCGATTGCGCGGCTTTTTCATACCAGTGAATGGACTCTTTCACGTTTAGTTTTACACCCGCACCGGTAAGGAATAATGTTCCCAAGTGAAATTGCGCTTCCACATGTCCTTGTTTGGCTGCCTCTTGAGTCCACACAAAGCCCTGTTTGTTATCCTGTTTGACACCAGTACCCGTAAGATACTGATAACCCGTCTGATACTGCGCCGTCACATTGCCCTGTATGGCCGCTTTTTTCATCCATTTGAACGATTGTTTTAAATCACGTTTAATTCCAAAACCGTTACCATACATTACAGCCAGATTATATTCTCCATAATCATGACCCTGTTTAGCCGCTTTTTCAAACCACAAAAATGCTTGAAAATCATCCTGTTTAACACCTCGACCATTTAAATAAAATGTCCCTATTTTTACTTGAGCATCCCCCAGTCCTAGTTCAGCCGCTTTTTCATAGCACCTGGCTGCCTGAGACATATCCTGTTTTATCCCGATTGCATTTTCAAAGAGTAAACCCAGTAGATACTGCCCATCGGCATTATTTTGCTCAGCTGCTTTAGTAAACCATGCAAATGCATCTTTATAACTTTGTTTCACCCCTAGACCATTATGAAACATCAACCCCAGATTTACCTGAGCGGTGTCATCATCCTGCTGTGCGGCTTTTTGAAAATAATTAAATGCCAGTGAATCATCTTGATCAGTTCCTTCACCCATCTGATACAACATCGCTAAATTATTTTGTGCTGCAGCACAACCCAGCTCGGCAGATTTTTTAAACCAGTTAAATGCTTCCACGCTATTTTGTTTAACACCATGGCCATACTGGTATAACGTGCCGATATTATTCAGTGCTTGTGTATGCCCCTGTTCCGCTGCGAGTTGATACCAGTGTAATGCTTGAACAGGATCACGTTTAATTCCAAGACCTTGATGTAATAAACAAGCCAGATTAAATTGCGCATCGGCTTCACCTTGATGCGCTGCATCACGATACCACTTAACAGATTTGCCATGATTCTGTTTAACACCATGGCCGTGTGAATACATAACCGCTAAATTGAATTGACCCTTGCTATTTCCCTGCTGAGCCGCTTTACGAAATTCAAACGATTTGCTTGAATCAAAATGTGAATCTGTTTTGTTAAATTCCATTTCTCTGATCCACCTTTTATGAGTATATTATCCTAATCATTAATTTACATAAATTACAGGAACTTGTAAAAATAATTTAAATTAACGGATACAGAATTGATATTACTATCATAATGTTAAAAAAAACTTAGCGTATTCACCGTTGCCAGATTTAGATCCCGATATACCAGACAGAAACCTTGAATTCATCAAGATGCCGGTGTAGTCTAAAGTTCTGATTATTGTTAGTGTCGGTGCCAAATTAATGTGTTTTACCACCCGATAAGAGCACACTATTTAATCAGAGGGAATAAACGGGAACATTATCAGTATACCGGCAAACTTAGCAATCCGAGCGGGTGTGGCTAAAGTATGCCGGATACCATAATAGTATTGCAAGGAGCAGCGACATGCCGAAACCCCAGCCGCACAACAAAGCCAAAATTTTTTTTACAACCAATGGTGAACGGCTACCCGCCATCAGCATGACCGGCACCGAAACCCTATCGCGTCCGTTTCGATTTAAAATAGAAGCCTTAATCGACCGATTTTTCGACATGAGCGGCAGTCTGAAACAACACGCCCAACTGACCTTCATTGGCATCGATGGCTACGAACGTCACATCGCCGGTATCATCACCCAAGTACTCGAAGGCGAGCCCCACAAAGACGGCCAGCTAAAATGCACCTTCATCCTGGAATCCAG
>CAYOHQ010000021.1:0-19192 GCA_964403805.1 uncultured Thioalkalispiraceae bacterium
AGTGCAATTACAGAAAAGGGGAAGTAACAATGTCATTATTTATTAGTTTGCATTTAATAGCAGCCGTAATATGGGTTGGTGGAATGTTTTTCGCGTACATGGTGTTACGCCCGGTTGCGGCATCACTATTACCACCACCGGAACGATTACAGTTATGGTCACTGTGTTTTGATCGATTTTTTCTGTGGGTCTGGATTGCAATCGGATCAATTTTAGTAACAGGTTATTTTATGTTGTTCAGCACCTACGGCAGTTTTGGTGATGCGCCCTTATTTATTATTGTCATGCATTGGTTGGGTTTAATCATGATGATGATTTTTTTACACGTATTTTTTGCACCGTATAAGCGATTAAAAATTGCAGTGCAGGAAGGTAATTGGGAAGTCGCAGCAGGCAAGCTCGCTCAAATTCGAATTTTAGTTGCGATTAATGTTGTGATAGGTATATCGATTTTTCTTGTGGTTAGTTTTGGGCGATATTATTTTCAGACTAATGCGTTATTATAGGTATTACCGTATTAATTTTCTTTAATATTTTGAGTGATTACATTACTAATTGCTAACACTAATGTATTTTCCATGTATGAATCTGAATAATACAATCCCCTCTCCCTCAGGGAGAGGGTGAGGGAGTTAGATTTCTAGTTTATATTGTATTTCTCTAAAATAAAAAATATTTAGTTTAAATCCTGTAATTGTTTTACCTAACACATAACGACTAAAAACTCTTAACCTCAAAAGATGGGAAATTACTAAGCATCCTTAATTTTCTCATAGGCTGCTTTTATCTCCTGTGTTTTTGCGGTAGCCATCTTGATCATTTCTTCCGGTAAGCCTTTTGATACCAGTTTATCCGGGTGATGTTGATTCATCATTCTACGATAGGCTTTTTTAACTTCGGCCTGGCTGGCATTTTTAGAAACACCGAGAACAGCATAGGCATCATCTAGTGATACTCCGGTTGATGCTCCGGCGACATTATGATGACCGAGTATTAAAGCTTCTAATTGTGCCAGTTCTGCGGCTGTAAATCCCAGATCGTCTGCGATACGATTTAGTGTGGACTTTTCGTTTGGATGCATCACGCCATCGGCGTAGGCTGCCTGAAGTAATACTTCTAAAAACATTTGAAGCACATTACGACGATGCTGACATTCGTATTTAAGTTGTTTTAATATTTCATCCAAGTCAAAATCGGACTGCTTGCCTTTATTGAATAAATCAATCGCTATTCGCGTTTGAGTTTTATTGAGCGACATTTGTTGCATGACGCTTTTCGCCATTGCAATTTCATCGTGAGTGACTTGACCATCGGCTTTTGCTATATGCCCCATAACTGAGAATAAGGCAGTAAAGAATGTTGTTTGTACCCGCTCCTGATTTCCGGAGACCCATTCTTTTCCTGAAGATTCAAAGTTACCAAACCGATAAATTCCGGCATCAAATTGGTTACCAATAATAACGCCAAGTAATACGCCAAACGGACCTAGAATGACATAGCCCAGAATACCGCCAATTATTTTACCCCACCAAGACATCTATATTTCCTATTTTAATTAGCTAACCAAAACCACCAGACTATTAACGCAATAATAAGCGCACCCAATATTGTCACCCACATTATTTTTCTCCCGTTTTAAACCAGCGTAAGCGATTGGCATTACTGACTACGGTGAATGATGACATTGCCATTGCTGCACCGGCATAAACCGGTGGTAATAAAATTCCCAACACCGGATAAAAAACACCTGCTGCCAATGGTATTCCGATGACATTATATATAAATGCTCCGAATAAGTTTTGTTTAATATTACGAAGCGTTGCGGTTGATATTTCTATGGCATCAGCAACACCCAGTAACGAGCCACGCATCAGTGTTACATCGGCACTCTCGATTGCTATGTCTGTCCCGGTGCCGATTGCAAAGCCAACATCCGCTATCGCTAATGCCGGTGCATCATTAATGCCATCCCCAACCATCCCTACTTTTAAACCGTCTTTTTGTAATTTCTCAATATGCTCGGCTTTATGCTGCGGTAAGACTTCGGCAATAACCTGGGTAATTCCAACTTGTGTTGCTACTGCATGTGCTGTTTTAAGATTATCACCACTGAGCATCACCACGAGTAAACCTTTTCGGATAAAACGATGAACTGCAGCTTTAGAGTCTGCTTTAATTGGATCGGCAATCCCAATAATTCCGAGTAATAGATTATTACGTGCAACGAAAACTGGAGTAACCCCATTCACTGCCAAGTTATCAACTGACTCTTCAACTGGGCTAATATCAATTTTGTGTTCCGCCATCAATAATGCATTACCAACAAAAATACTGTCATTTGCAATATCGCCTATAACACCCATACCCGATAGTGATTTAAAATTACTGACCTCAAGTAAATCAATATCCTGTTGCTTGGCATTTTTTACAATTGATGCTGCCAAAGGGTGTTCTGATAAAGCATCAATACTCGCGGCAGCTTGTAGTAGTTCGGTAACGTCAATATTCTCTGACGTATGAATAGCAACAACATCGGGCTTACCTTCCGTTATGGTTCCGGTTTTATCAACAACAATAACATCAAGATTATTCGCGCGTTGCAGCGCTTCACCGTTGCGAATTAATATCCCGTATTGTGCCGCTTTGCCGACACCAACAATAATGGATATTGGTGTTGCTAATCCCAAGGCACAAGGACAGGCAATAACCAGGACTGTCATCGCACTCACCACGGCATAAGCTGTCGCATTGCTGACACCTAAATCGCTTCCAAAGTTATACCAGATAACAAACGTTAACACTGATATTATCATTACAATAGGGACAAATACGGCTGCAATTTTATCAACCAGTTTAGAAATTGATGGTTTACTCGATTGTGCTCGACGTACCATTTCGATAATTTGGGATAACAGTGTGTCTTTGCCGATGCGTTGCGATTGAAACAGAAAACTGCCCGTGCCATTAATTGTGCCTGCAGCGACATTGTCTCCAATATTCTTCGAAACAGGAATGGGCTCACCGGTTAACATTGATTCATCAATATTCGTTTGTCCATCGAGAATAACACCATCAACTGCAATTTTTTCACCCGGTCGCACTCGTAATGTTTCACCTAGACCAATATCTTTTATATCAATTTCTAATTCAACACCATCACGGATAACGTGAGCAGTTTTTGCCTGTAGACCAATTAATTTTTTAATTGCTTGCGAGGTTTTACTTTTTGCTCGTAACTCTAAGGCTGCGCCTAAATTAATAAAGCTGATGATAATAACGGCTGCTTCAAAATACGCGTGCTGTGCCAATACCGGGACAAATCCCGGTAATAATACAACCAACATTGAGTAAAACCATGCGGTTCCGGTGCCAAGCGCGATCAGTGTATCCATGGTTGCATCATGGCGTTTAAATGCTGTCCATGCACCAATAAAAAAATGTCGTCCACTAAACCACATTATGATACTGGTGACAAAACCAATAGCAATCCAGAGAAACGGGCTTTCAGCTAGTGACGGGATAATATTAAACAACGATAATGCCATTAATGGAAAACCCAATAAACCGGCCACCACTGATTTTATTATTAATTTACTAAATTGCTGTTGCAACTGTTCAGCATCATCGCTTTGAGAATCTTCGGGAAATGCACTAGCTTCATAACCTGCAAGTTTAACCGCTTTTAATAACTCTTGCTCTTCAAAATCACCATAAACCATCGCACTGTGTTCAGCGAAATTAACCTCGGCTTTATTTACCCCGGATACACTTAATAGTGATTTTTCAACCGAGGCAACACAACCCGCACAGGACATGCCGTTGATACTCAGATGTAATGCGTCATTATTTTTCATTTGTTCACTTTTCATATAAATCCTGAAATTGTTTCTTTATGCCAATGCATTCTGATATAGATAGATTATACTTGTTTAATTACTCATTTTAAGTAAGTGCACGCTTTTTATGCTAAAAATATAATCATAATAAACAATGGCTTAAATCCTAATATGACACCTGATGCACTGATTTCCGAAAATTTAACACTATTGTCCATGCCAGAAATTGTCATGAAACTAAATTCGATGCTGAATGATCCCAAATGTACGGCTGCCGACATTGGTGACGAAATAAGCCTTGATCCGGCATTAACTATTCGTGTCCTTAAAATTGTTAATAGTGCATTATATAGCTTACCAAATCAGATCAAAAATATTCCAACTGCAATTACCATACTCGGTATTAAGCAATTACGTGATATTGTTATGACAACATCAGTCATAAAAAAATTCCAGTCAATTCCTGCTGATTTAGTCAACATGGATACATTCTGGCGCCACAGTATCTGTTGCGCAATCGCTTGCCGACTAATCGCCAAACACTGTCAGAAACAAGATTCAGAAGATTTTTTTGTAATGGGCTTATTACACGATATTGGTAAATTAGTAATGTATCTAGTCTTACCCGATCAATCTCGTGAGGTCTTACGAGAGATTCGACACATCAAAGAAAAATCACCCGAAGCGGATGTGTCGCATATTGAAAAAAAACAGTTTGGATTCAGTCACGCAACCCTTGGCCGAGTTCTAACACAACAATGGAATATGCCGGCATCATTAACCACCCCGATTGCAGAACATCATTTGCCTTATTCAGGATTTACTGAAACACACGCATCAGGCATACTTAAAATAGCAGATTATATTTCAAACCAGATTTTACCTTCAATTTCTCCGGATGACTCAGAAATTCTGGAGCAAGAATGTTTAAGTATTTTAGATCTCAATAATGACACACTTCTTACTACTCAAGAAAAAACCAAAGAAATATTTCATGAAACGATTACCCAAGTATATAACGAGTAACTTTAACAATAATCGGCTACCACATAATGATAAGTACGCAGCTCTAAAAATGTATGTACATAAATTTAATCAATATGCGGAGAATATAATTCTCCGCTTTTTGATTAATTAAGAAGAAACAGCCGCACATACTCGTTCCAATTTTTCTTTCACTTCATTGGTTAGTTTTTCAATCCCTGGAGCATGAACAAGACCAAGAACCGAAACAGGATCCATAAAACTGACATTTATGGATTGATCTTCCTCTTCACGAACCAATACATTACACGGTAATAGTAAGCCAATATAGGGATCAAACTCGATGGCCTTATTCGCCAACACAGGGTTACACGCGCCAAGAATAGTATATGGCCGGCGATCAACATCGATTTTCTTTTTTAAAACATCTTTTACATTAATCGTTGTTAATACACCAAAACCTTCTTTGGACAATTCTTTGGTTACTTTATCTACAGCTTCGCCAAAAGTGCATGCTATATTTGCATCAAACGAATACATTACTCTCTCCTGTTCTCATATTCTGTTGTTTAAAAATGTGTCTAATCTTGCTTCGTAAGATTAGCGCTCAACTGAACGCCCCTTCCAAATCAGGTAGACAGCTGGAATAACTATCAATGTTAACAAGGTAGCGCTAACCATGCCACCCACCATTGGCGCTGCAATTCGACGCATAACTTCAGATCCAGTGCCACTTCCCATCATAATGGGTAATAAACCAGCAATAATGGCTGCAACCGTCATCATGATTGGGCGAACACGCATTAATGCACCACTAATTACGGCTTCTCGTACTTCATCCATGGTTAATTTATGAACTCTTTCTGATCGGTGAGCCAGCTCATTATAAGCCTGATTTAAGTAAACCAGCATAACAACCCCAATTTCTACCGCAACACCCGCAAGTGCAATGAAACCAACATAGACTGCGACTGAAGTATTGTAATCCAGCCAATATAACAACCAGTAACCACCACCTAATGCCATTGGTAATGTTCCCATGATAATAAGTACTTCAATCATATTACGGAAATTGAGATACAGTAATAAAATGATGATGACAATGGTTAGCGGAATAACAACACTCAGTTTTTCTTTGGCACGAACCATATATTCGTATTGACCTGACCAGGTAATCGAATACCCGGCAGGTAGAACCACTTGCTCACGAACAATTGCACGAGCCGCTTCGACATACGATCCAACATCCTGACTCTCATCGAGATCAACAAAAGTCCAGGCATTCAATCGTGCGTTTTCACTCTTAATCATTGCCGGACCACTTTCAATTCGAATATCTGCCAATTCACCAAGAGAGATACTTGCTCCGTTTGGTGTAACAACCGGAAGATTCTTTAAGTCTGTTACCGAATCACGAACTTTGCGTGGATAACGAATATTAATTGGATAGCGTTCCAGTCCTTCAACGGTTTGTGACACATTCATACCACCAACCGCAGTGCTAACCACTGCTTGAACATCCGCAATGTTTAATCCTACCCGTGCTGCAGCTAATCGATTAATATCAACTGTAACATAGCGACCACCAGCAACACGCTCTGAAAACACCGATGCCGTTCCGGGAACAGTCTGAACCACTTTTTCTAATTGCTTACCGATATCTTGTAACACTTTTAAATCAGGACCAGCAACTTTAATACCAACCGGTGTTTTAATACCTGTCGCCAACATATCAATACGTGTTTTAATCGGCATAACCCAGGCATTGGTAACACCAGGATAATTGATTACGTCATTGAGTTCCTGTTTTAACTTTGACAATGTCATACCTTCCCGCCATTCACTACGTGGTTTAAGCAGAATTGTTGTTTCCATCATCGTTAACGGTGCAGGATCGGTTGCTGTTTCTGCACGACCAATTTTACCGAATACGCGAACAACCTCTGGCATTTGTTTTATCATTTTATCGGTTTGTTGTAATAACTCCTGAGCCTTACCGATTGATACGCCGGGGAATGTTGTCGGCATGTACATCAAATCGCCTTCATCCAATGCTGGCATGAATTCATCACCTAATTGTGTAGCAGGCCATAATCCAACAACAACAATGACTGCACTAAATGCGAGAACTGCTTTTGGATATGCCAACACTACATTAATAACGGGACGATAAACTGCTATTAAAAAACGATTAATCGGATTTTTATGCTCAGGTGTTATATGACCTCGAATAAAATACCCCATTAAAACCGGCACTAACGTAATTGATAAACCGGCAGCGGCAGCCATCGCAAATGTTTTGGTAAAAGCCAGTGGCGAAAATAATCTGCCCGATTGAGCTTCAAGAGTAAACACAGGTAAAAAACTTAAAGTAATAATTAATAACGAGAAAAATAATGCCGGACCAACCTCCATAGTTGCCTCTCGAACAATTTCCCAGCGGTTTTCGTCAGTAACCTCCTGCCGCTCAAAATGCTTATGCACATTCTCGATCATCACAATTGCGCCATCAACCATGGCACCAATAGCAATCGCGATACCGCCTAATGACATGATGTTTGCATTTAACCCTTGTTGATGCATAACAATAAAAGCAATAAGAATTCCAATTGGTAAACTAAGAATCGCAACAAATGCTGAACGTAGATGAAACAGAAACACAAGACAAACTAATGCGACAACAATAAATTCTTCTACCAATTTACTGCTCAAAGCTTCGACTGCACGATTAATCAAGGATGAACGATCATAAGTTGGTATTATTTCAACTCCCTCGGGTAAACCTTGTTTTAGTTGTTCGAGTTTCTTTTTAACACCTTCAATTGTTTTTAATGCATTTTCACCAAATCGCATCACGATGATGCCTCCGACAACTTCGCCTTCGCCATCCAACTCCGAGATTCCCCGACGCATTTGTGGACCTAAGCGTATGTTGGCAATATCTTTTAATAAAACAGGAGTCCCCTGTTTGTTAACCATAATGGGAATATTTTTTAAATCATTGATTGATTTTAAATAGCCGGTAGCACGAACCATGTATTCTGCTTCGGCCATTTCGATAACAGAACCACCGACTTCCTGGTTTGCCCTTTTAATCGCCATTTTTACTTTTGATAATGGAATTGAAAATGCACGTAAACGATTCGGGTCGAGTACTACCTGATATTGTTTTACCATACCGCCCACAGTAGCTACTTCAGATACACCAGCAACAGTTTGTAATTCGTATTTCATAAACCAGTCTTGCAGACTTCGTAATTGTGCAAGGTCATTTTTACCGGATTTATCAACTAAGGCGTATTCATATACCCAGCCAACACCGGTTGCATCCGGGCCGAGTGCTGATACTGCTTGCGGTGGTAAACGAGACGATACCTGGCTCAGGTATTCTAATACACGAGAGCGAGCCCAGTAAGGATCAGTGCCATCTTTGAAAATAATATAGACATAAGAATCTCCAAAAAAAGAATAGCCCCGTACTGTTACCGCACCGGGAACTGATAACATTGCAGTGGTTAATGGATACGTAACTTGATCTTCAACGACACGTGGTGCCTGGCCAGGGTAACTCGTTTTAATAATAACCTGAACATCCGATAAATCAGGAATGGCATCCAATGGCGTATTAATTACAGAGTAAATACCCAAGCCGCTAATAAGTACTGTCAATAACAAAACTAAAAATCGATTCTGTAGTGACCAGCTAATAATATTTTTAATCATTTTTTAGTCCACCTTATTTTCTGTTCTCAGAATTGTTATTGCTCATTGCACGTTTAATTGAATTAACAACATAACCATCACTACCTTCGATGAGAGTAAATTCAATTTTATCTTCCGGCTTTAGATTATCCAGAGAGACTCCATCGGCAACAGAAAAATCCATCTGCATATCCGGCCATCCTAAGGATTTAATTGGATCATGGGCCACATTAATTTTTTTATCAGCTGGCATGAGTTTTTTAACTACGCCTGTACCTGTAATCTTTTTATCCATATCTTTCATAGATTCAGAAGATTCGGATCCACTCATACGATTTATACTCGCTTTTAAACTGGCTTCTGAATCAATTAGAAACTGACCTGAAATAACAACAAGATCATCTACCGAAATGCCGCTTTTGATTTCTACAAAATCACCAGACTCTATACCGGATACAACATTTTTTGCACTAAATTCGCCTGGTTTTTCTTGTACAATTACGCGTTGTTCATCACCCGTGCTAATTAATGCTTCACGTGGAATAGAGACTACATCATTTTTAGCACCGCCAAAAATCAACACGGCTGCAAACATATTTGGTTTTAAACGTTCACCGGGATTATTCATTCGAATTCGAACCTTTAAGGTTCGTGTTTTTTGATTCAAACTGGGATAAACATATTCAACCTGCCCTTTCCATACTTTACCCGGTAGGTACGATAAATATATTTCAGCTATTTGTCCGACTTCAACCCAATTTGCTTGTCTTTCAAATACTTCAGCGAGTAACCAAACACTTGATAGATCAGCCAGACTCAAAATATCTGTTACTGGTTTAACAAAAGTACCCTCTCTAACATTTAATTTTGCAACAATACCATTTTGTTCTGCATATATTTTAATATTTTGTTGAACACGGTTTGTTTTGTTTATTTCCTTAATAGTTTTAGAACTGATACCAAGAGCACGTAATCGTTCTTCAGAGGCTCGGCGTAAGCGTTTATTTTTGGAACGAAAGGAATTGAGATATTCTTCTTGTGCATTAACTAACGTGGGTGAATAAACTTCAAATAAAACATCACCTTTTTTCACACGCTCACCTTCAGAATTAACATACAATTTATTAATCCAACCGCTGGTTCGTAAATGTACTCGGCTTAATTTTGTTTCATCAAAATCGATATAACCTACTGTATCAATACGTCGCCAAAGTGGCCCTTGCTCTGCTTTCGCTGTTCGCACTCCCATATTTTGCACAACACGTGGCGATATTTTCACATTGGAACTATCGTCGCCTTCTTCAGAATAAACGGGAACATAATCCATCCCCATATCATCTTTCATCGGAACTTTTGATGTAATGGCAGGATTCATTGGATTACGGTAAAAAAGAATTTCTTTTTTACCCGACTTGGCTTTTTGCTTTTTTTCTACCAAGGTCATTCCACAAATGGGGCATGTTCCTTCTTTATCACGAATAATTTGTGAGTGCATAGGACACACGTATTTTGGATCCTGATGTTTTACACCATGCTCAACAGCTGTTTCCTGATTTGATTCAGCCATTGAGCTGCTTGTTTGCGAATCGTCACTACAAGCTACTAAAAAAATGCTAAAAGTGATTACTATAACCAATCGAAAATTCATTATTCATCTCCTAATAAATATGACAATGTTGCTTCTGTGCTCACATGGTCGACGTTTAAACGTAAAAATTGAAGTTGGGTTTTAAACTCAATAATGCGCGCTTTAGTAACGCTCATAAAATCGGATCTATCGCTTTGATATGCGAGCAATGCAGCCTGGCTGTTTTCTTCTGCTCGAGGAAAAAGGACTTTATCATAATGCGCCATTCGTTGTTTTAACCATATCAACCGCTTATGTGATTTTTCCAACGTAGAACGCATAATTTTCAGCATATCATCCAGGCTATTCTTTGATGCAGACACCGTTTTCAACTTTGATGAAACGCGTTTGTCCTGACGATTACCGGTAAATAATGGAATATCAATCATTACCATCGCACTTAAGAAATCGGGCCGTTCAATTCCAGTGGGTTTATCTTCACGGAAAGCATAACTTAAATCCAAACTCCATGATGGTTTGTAATCTTGCTGTGCCAATTCGACATTTTTTTGATTAAATTTTATTTTATTTTGAGACAGTAACACCATCGGATGTAGCAATAACTTACTATCAATATTTTTCTTTGAGTTTTCAGATTTTTTTAGAATTTCAATATCTTCATGTAGTTCTGTTAGTTTACTGCTAAAGCTCTTTATCGCGTTTTCTTCACCAATCCACTTTGCTAACTCAGCTCGGGAAATTTCTTCTTTCTCAGAAAACATATAATCTTTGTCATTCAATAAATCAAGTTCTATTTGAGCTTGAACAAAATCTACTTGTCGTCGTTTACCCGCAGCATACTGACCTTCAGTAATTTCAACCAGGTCATTAAATAAAATTCTGTTTTCATCCAGAATTTTTTTCGCATTTACCCAATAAAATACTTCTAACCAGGCTTTTCGAGTTGCTTGTAAAACTTTTCTTTTACGTTCATTTGCTTTCAAAATATTTCTGTCAGACCGTATGAGAGCTCGCTGCGACTTTATTTCCAAACTATTACCTTTAGGGAACATTTGCACAAAGCCAATTTTTTTCTGAGTCATATTTTCCTGATCTAAATCATAACTATCGGTTGGTACATTTAATAAACCCAATTTAAACTTCGGATCAGGTAAGGTATTTAATGCAATACTTTCATCCTGCATCGCGTTGGATAATGATAGATAGGATTTCACTATATCGTCACGCTCAAGTGCAATTTTTCCTGCGTCGTCAATGGTTAAATCAGTATTACCATTCGCAAGGCTATAGTTTGCAGTAAACAGGCATAGTAAAAGTAGTAACAATGTTTCGATTACATTGTTTTTTCTATAAAATAAACGGGAAAACATAAACGTCTCCAAAAATATAAATTATTATAAAACGTAATATCCAACACATAGTTCACTATGTGAATAATTACAAAGAATTACTAAATAACTAGATTTTTCGAGGGGGACGAAACAATTCGGAAGGTAAAAAAGAAATTTCACGTTGCTCAACTGAAAATACCAGTTGCTGTGAAAGCGTTGAATTTATTAAATCATTACTAAGAAATAATGCTACAAATGGTGCCGAAGAATAACAGTTACCCGGATCGCAACTGCTGTCATCACAGCAATCCGCTTGTTGATCTGAATCCATACCCGACATCATTTCCAGACATTCACTCATATCCATTTGCTGATTAGTCATGTTACATCTGGCATTAGTAAAAATTAATTCATTTAAGGTCCAGTCACTATCTTGAGCAAAACTTTGTTGCACAGGCAATATCAGCATTACTGTGAGTAATACGACTAATGTCTTTTTTGATTTTCGAAACATCTCTAACATTGGAATAATGTTTAACTTTTTCTGCTCAATAGTTACTGTACTGACAGTGTAAAAGAAACTTAGTTCAGAGTCTAATATCTAAATATTGAAAATATCGATTTTTGAGTGAAATATTCCTTAATTGTTAAATCGAATTTTTATTGCACATAAAAAACCCGTTAATCGATGACTAACGGGGTATATTGATTCGATGAATTCTATTTTAACACGCTTTAAAATCGTTTTTTTCGACAATTAATTGCAACGCCGTAGTCGCTTGTGTGAAGCCATTTTTAGCCGATTTTTGCCACCAACGCATTGCTTCACAATAATTTTTTATGACCCCATCACCATTAGCAAATAATGATCCTAAATTGTATTGCGCCATAGCATCACCGCTCATTGCAGCTCGACGCCACCACTTATGCGCTTTATTAAAATCGCGTTTAACACCACCATTACCCATTGCATACAACATTCCCAGATTATATTGAGAATCGGTGTTGCCATGACTGGCCGATTGCTGCCACCAGTAAACTGCTTTGGATAAATCCTGTTTTATTCCTTCACCATCTGCATAGGCAACACCCAGATTATGTTGTGCATGGTGATTACCACCACGTGCTGCTTTCAAATACCAATGAACCGCCTTGTTTGAATTTCTAATTACGCCCTTACCCATATCGTATAACATTGCTGTATAAAACTGAGCATCAACAACATTGTCTTTAGCTAGGGGTAACCACAATCGTAATGCCATTATGAATTCGCCATCATTATAATAATTCATCGCCAATTCTGATTCAGTTGCCGACGCTCTGCTTTTATAACCAACAGAGCCAACAATATTATCTTGAAAAGTGTGATTTGATTTTACTAACAATAATGTTTCGCTATTCTGAATAGCTGCATGAGCAGGTGAAAATACAAGAAGGAATAACAATAACATTGCTGCGACGCTATACCAATATAGAGCATTGGCCGGTTTTCGCTCTCGAGCAATTACTTTTACTTTATTTTTGTGTTGATACATTTGATTAACACCTTTATTAATAATCAGGTCTTAATTACTGTATCGTCTACTCTATGGGTTGACTTTAAAAATTCATTATTTATATATTATTCAATACGTTAGAAAGCCACTTATTAATGTCTTAGTAACGATGAAAGGTGTCTTCGACTGCTGCAACCATCGCTTGCCACTCAGCTCCATTATTTTCAGCTTTTGCGGTTACTTCCATAAGAGCATAAACTAGCTCACGATTTTCTGGAGTAAACTCTGCTAATTTTTTTAACAGGTATAAATGGCCGCCTTTTGGTGTATCGAGGGTTTTAATTAAGGCGAACAACAACAATGACTGTCCGGATTTTGGATCGTCTTTAATTTGTTGGGTAATTTTGGTGTAAAGATCGGTATTCATTTTTAGCTCTGAGATTCAACAAAAAAAGGGCAGTAATAACTGCCCTTCTTTCAGTTTAAATCAAATTATAAACTAAGCTGCATTGGCCTTATTTATTTTTTGATCCAGTTCACCAGAAGCATAACGTGTCACCATGTCGTCCAGACAAACTGGTTTAATTTTAGCTGCATTACCAGCACAACCAAAAGCTTCAAAACGTGCCTTACAAATATCTTTCATACCTGCAGTTGCTGCTTTTAAGAATTTGCGAGGGTCAAAATTAGCTGGATTATCAATTAAATGTTTGCGTATCGCACCGGTAGACGCCATACGTAAATCAGTATCAATGTTAACTTTACGAACACCGTTCTTAATGCCTTCTACAATTTCTTCAACTGGCACACCAAATGTTTGTCCCATTTCACCACCATGACTATTAATGATTTTTAACCATTCTTGTGGCACTGAAGATGAACCGTGCATAACTAAGTGTGTGTTAGGAATACGCGCATGAATTTCTTTAATTCGATCAATTCGTAAAACTTCGCCAGTAGGCTCTTTAGTGAATTTATAAGCACCGTGTGAAGTACCAATTGCGATAGCAAGTGCATCAACATTGGTTTTAGCAACAAAATCAGCAGCTTCTTCAACACTGGTTAAGAGTAAATCTAAATCCAGTTTACCTTCAGCGCCATGACCATCTTCTTCGCCCATTTCACCCGTTTCCAATGAACCTAAACAACCTAGTTCACCTTCAACTGAAACACCACCGGAATGTGCCATATCAACCACTGTTTTAGTGACATCAACATTGTATTCAAATGATGAAGGTGTTTTCATGTCAGCCATTAATGAACCGTCCATCATTACTGAACTAAAACCGGATTGCATTGAACGTAAACAAACACCGGGTGCAGAACCGTGATCCTGATGCATTACAATTGGAATATGCGGATACATTTCAATTGCTGCAGAAATTAAGTGACGCAGGAAGGGTTCGCCTGCATAGGAACGTGCACCTGCAGAACCTTGCATTATCACCGGGCTGTTTGTTTCATCAGCTGCTTGCATAATTGCATGAACTTGTTCCATGTTATTCACATTAAATGCGGGCATACCATAATCGTTGTCTGCTGCATGATCTAATAATTGTCTTAGAGATATAAGGGCCATTGGGGACCTCCTTTAGTAATTTAAAAAATAAATTTAATATAAAACTGAATACACTAATTTAAGCATCACCAACACGAATAATCTTCATGGCATTGGTGCCACCACCATCTTTACCGATCACTTCACCCATTGTTATGATCATTATATCACCACTACGGACGGTACCGCGACGACGTAACTCATCAACGGCTTCTTTATTGACTTCAGTATTGTCCGTAGAGGATATGTCAAAACTAACAGGATATACCCCTCGAAACATTGTGACTTTTCGACGCGTTTCAACGTGACTTGTTAAAGCATAGATTGGTATACCGGAACTAATACGTGACATCCATAAAGCTGTTGAACCAGACTCGGTTAATGCTGCAATGGCTTTTACACCAAGATGGTTAGCAGTATACATTGTCGCCATAGCCACGGCTTCATCAATTCGATGAAAAGTGGTATTAATCCGGTGATCCGATACTGTTGCAAGTCGACTTTTTTCAGCTTCAAGGCAAATTCTATCCATCGCTGCAATGGCATTATCAGGATATAAACCTGTTGCTGTTTCGGCTGATAACATCACGGCATCAGTACCGTCGAGCACCGCATTGGCAACATCAAATACTTCTGCACGCGTTGGAATTTGTTCAGTAATCATCGATTCCATCATTTGTGTTGCAGTGATCACCGCACGATTCATTTCACGTGATAATTTAATCAATTTCTTTTGAACTGGTGGTAGTGCAGCATCACCAATTTCAACACCTAAATCACCACGTGCAATCATGATGACATCGGATGCTTCAATAATAGCTTCCAGCACGCCTTCTTTTAGTGCTTCACTTCGTTCTATCTTGGCTACTATGCCGCCGTGACCACCAGCATCACGCAATAACTTGCGCGCCTGATGGATATCGTCAGCCGTTAAACAAAATGAGACAGCTAAATAATCCGCTTCCATCTTGGCTGCTGTTTTAATATCTTCATAATCTTTTTCGGTTAATGCCGGTGCGGATAGACCACCACCTTGGAGGTTTATACCTTTGCGATTCTTCAGTGTGCCACCGATTACAACTCGGCATTTTACTTGCGTACCTTTAACTTCATTAATCCAGAATGATATTCGCCCATCATCTAATAATAAGGTATCACCCCGTTTTACATCATCAGGTAATGATTTATAAGCAACACCAACTATTTCCTTTGTGCCGGCATTTGAATCAAAACTGGTATCGAGAATAAAAGTATCACCTTCAGCAAGCTCAACTTCACCATCAATAAAATTATCAACTCGAATTTTTGGCCCTTGCAGATCACATAAAACGCCAATCTGTCGTCCATGCGCTCGCGCTCGATTTCGTAATGTCTCTGCGCGTTTAATGTGTTCTTCGGCTGAGCCATGTGAAAAATTAATTCGGACGACATCAACACCCGCCTCAATAATTTTATCCATCATTTTAGGATCATCAGTTGATGGTCCCAGGGTTGCCAATATCTTGGTTCGTCTTAACATGTTTTAAATCTTGAGTTATCGAGCATTAATTTTATTTTGCGCGTTCTTCCAATATTTCAACTGCTGGTAATTTTTTGCCTTCCAAAAATTCCAGAAATGCACCACCACCTGTTGAAATATAGGATACTTTATCAGCTATGTCATATTTATCAACTGCGGCTAATGTATCGCCACCACCGGCTATCGAAAATGCGTTACTATCGGCAATTGCCATTGATATTGCTTTAGTTCCTTCACCAAATTGGTCGAATTCAAACACCCCTACCGGACCATTCCAGACAATTGTACCGGCATTTTTCAATACCTCTGCCAAGGCACTCGCACTTTCGGGGCCAATGTCAAAAATCATATCATCATCAGCAACATCGGCTGCATTTTTTAATG
The DNA here is from genome assembly GCA_964403805.1 of uncultured Thioalkalispiraceae bacterium. Taxonomy (GTDB): domain Bacteria; phylum Pseudomonadota; class Gammaproteobacteria; order UBA6429; family Thiohalophilaceae; genus CAYQUC01. The sequence continues at coordinate 16,399 of CAYOHQ010000021.1, forward strand.
TTGCTTCTGCTGTCTCAGCAAACTCTTTAGCACACACAACATCAGTAGGAACCGGAATACTGCCACCTTTTTCTTCAGCTGCAGCTGATAATTTTTTGGCGGTTTCGACTAAATCTTCTTCATATAAAGATTTACCCACATTATGACCTTGAGCCGCGATAAAAGTATTGGCAATACCACCACCAACAATGAGTTGATCAACTATTTTTGATAATGATTCTAACACCGTTAGTTTCGTTGAGACTTTTGAGCCACCAACAATTGCCACCATTGGACGCTTAGGATTATCAAGCGCTTTTCCTAGTGCATCTAATTCACCCGCTAATAATGGCCCTGCACAGGCAGTCGGAGCAAATTTTGCAACGCCGTGGGTTGAAGCCTGGGCGCGATGAGCGGTACCAAAAGCATCCATAACAAATACGTCACACAGAGCTGCGTATTGTTTTGAAAGTTCATCGTTATTTTTCTTCTCGCCAGCATTAAAACGGACATTTTCCAAAATAACAACTTCGCCATCAGCTAAAGATGGTGTATCACTTAGATAATCTTTAATCAGTTTTACATCTTTACCCAATAACCCGGCTAAATGAGTAGCAACTGGCTGCAGTGAAAACTCATCAGCAGCTTCACCTTCTGTTGGACGACCAAGATGCGACATCAACATTACTTTTGCACCGGCTTTAATGCAATGCTCAATTGTAGGCATTGATGCACGAATGCGTTTATCCGATGTTACCTTGCCATCTTTAACTGGAACGTTTAAATCCTGACGAATTAAAACACGCTTACCGGCTAAATCTAAATCTGTCATGTTAATTACTGACATCGACATTTCTCCAAATATTTTATTTTTTAATTTAAAATGAATTTGATAATAGTTAAAAATATTCTATTAGCAAAACCATCTTCAAAAATACTTGTACCGCAAAGGCGTTAGCAAACAAAAAACCTGAAATTAAATAGTCTTCGTTGTGTGCCTGGTGCCTTTGCGGCAAAAGCTTTTTACTTTAGTTTTTTGCTACATGCTCAACAAAGCGCATCATGTTACAAGTATAACCATATTCATTGTCATACCAAGAAACAACTTTTACGAATGTTCCATCTAACGCAATACCTGCACCGGCATCAAAGATTGATGATTGGCTGCAACCACGGTAATCAGTCGATACCACTTTATCTTCTGTATAACCCAGTGTACCTTTCATGGAACCTGTTGAAGCTTCTTTCATTGCTGCACAAATTTCTTCATAGGTAGCTGGTTTATCTAATTCAGCTGTTAAATCAACAACAGACACATCAGATGAAGGTATACGGAAAGCCATACCGGTTAATTTACCATTTAATTCTGGTAATACAACGCCAACTGCTTTAGCAGCACCAGTTGATGAAGGAATGATGTTTTCAAAGACACCACGACCACCGCGCCAATCTTTTTGAGATGGGCCATCAACTGTTTTTTGAGTTGCTGTAGAGGCATGAACGGTTGTCATTAAACCACGTTTAAGACCCCAGTTATCATTCAACACTTTTGCTACTGGAGCTAAACAGTTTGTAGTACAAGACGCAGCTGAAACAATTGCTTGACCCGCATATTCAGTGTGGTTAACACCATACACAAACATTGGAGTACCGTCTTTTGAAGGTGCTGATTGAACAACCTTCTTGGCACCGGCATCGATGTGTTTTTGACAGCTTTCTTCTGTTAAAAAGAAACCAGTCGAATCGATTACGATATCCGCACCAACATCACCCCATTTTAAATCTGCAGGATCACGCTCAGCAGTTAAACGAATTTTTCTGCCATCAACGATCAGATTACCAGCATCTGAAGTAACTTCACCGTCAAAACGACCATGCACTGAATCATACTTCAACATATATGCCAAGTAGTCAGCATCCAATAAATCATTAATGCCGACGATTTCGATATCTTTAAAATCTTTTGCTACTGCACGAAAAACCATTCGCCCAATACGGCCAAAACCGTTAATACCTACCTTAATTGCCATGAGATTATTTCTCCTAAATATTATTAAAATTTATAAATTAAAAATGACTAAAATTCTCTACAGTACTTCTTCTACCGCTTTCATAACATTTTCAACTGTGAAACCGAAGTGTTTAAATAATTCAGATGCAGGCGCTGATTCACCGAAAGTATCAATACCAACAACCTTACCATTGAGTCCGGCATATTTATACCAACCACCAGTAACAGCAGCTTCAACAACAACTCGGCTAGTAACGCTAGCAGGAAGAATGGATTCCCGATAAGCGGCATCTTGTCTATCAAATACATTAGTACACGGCATTGAGACTACGCGAATTTTCTTGCCTGATAGTTTTGTCGCGGCGTCCATTGCTAAAGCAATTTCAGAACCTGTGGCAATAATGATTGCATCCGGAGTGCCATCACAATCTTTCAAAATATAACCACCCTTAGACACGTCAGCAATTTGTGCATCGGTACGCGTTTGGAATGGAAGACCCTGGCGAGAGAAAATTAATGTCGAAGGACCGTCTTGTCGCTCAATAGCTTCCTTCCAGCACACCGCACTTTCTAGTGTGTCACAAGGGCGCCATACATTCATGTTTGGAATCATTCGAAGTGTTGGAATTTGTTCTACAGCTTGATGAGTTGGACCATCTTCACCCAGACCAATAGAATCATGAGAGAAGACAAAGATGCTGCGAATTTTCATTAATGCAGCCATACGCAATGCATTACGAGCATACTCTGAGAACATTAAGAAAGTAGCACCAAATGGAATTAAACCACCGTGTAGTGCTATAC
>CAYOHQ010000022.1:0-18604 GCA_964403805.1 uncultured Thioalkalispiraceae bacterium
CCGTCATTTGCTTCAGCTAGTGCTGCACCAACGCCAGGAACTTGAACAAAGTTGAAGTAATACAATAAACCAATCCAGACTACACCAGCTAATACATGGAACCAAACTTCAAATGACAATGCATTTAATCCAGATGTGCCTAAAACTAAAACAACAATGATGGCTAAGATAAAGCCCGATATAATAGTACCAAGAACCGATTTAAGTGGGTTCATACTGTTTCTCCCCGATATATATTTTGAGTTTTTATTGAAAATATTTAGGATAGTATTTTACTATGGTATTACAACTTTGACACCCTCTAATGCTATTGACTTTTTTATTTTATACATTAATTATAAGGTAATATCAGTATATTCTATGGGGACTATTAAGGACTAAATTGATGAATGCCATTGAACTCAGTCTTTTTTCAAGCCGAATCACTGCGGTGTGCAGTGAGATGGGTGCGGTGCTACAAGGCGCTGCTTTTTCTCCGAATATCCGTGATCGATTGGATTACTCCTGTGCGGTATTCGATATCAAGGGTGAGCTTTGTGCGCAGGCAGCACATATCCCGGTTCATCTTGGCAGCATGGCCTATGCGATGCACGATATTATAAGCGGAATAAAATGGTGCGAGGGTGATATGGTGATTGTTAATAATCCCTATCTGGGTGGCACCCATCTCCCGGATGTCACTGTAATTGCACCAGTATTTTGTGAACAGCAACTTGTGGCCTATGTCGCCAACCGGGCACACCATGCCGATATTGGTGCTGACACCCCCGGTTCGATGCCCATTTCAACAACACTCGAACAAGAAGGAATTATAATATCCCCAAGCCACATTCAACGCGCTGGTAAAATAGAGCAAGCAGTAATGCAAAAGCTTATAGCCGCGACTCATAATACTGATGTCACTCAAGGTGATTTTGCTGCTCAGATAAGTGCTAATAACACCGGGGTTAATCGATTACAGAATTTGATCCAGGCAATGGGCAACGATCAATTTGCCGATGCACTTGTTGCGTTAAATGATTACGCACAACGATTAGCAAATTCAAGCTTGCAACAAATCCCCGATGGCGAATATCACTTTACTGATATAATGGATGATGATGGTATGGGAACAGCAGATATCGTCATTAAAGTGAAATTGCTCATTATCCAAGGCACAGTACACGTTGATTTTAGCGGCACAGCTGATCAGGTGAGTGGAAATATTAATTGCCCAATATCAGTTGCTGCTGCCGGTGTTTATTATGTTTTTCGCTGTTTGATGCCACACAATACACCGGCCTGTGCCGGTAGTTTTCGAAATATTACGTTATCTGCTCCTGAAGGCAGTTTATTAAATGCCTGCTCTCCAGCAGCGGTAGCGGCTGGCAATGTCGAAACCAGTACTCGAGTTGTTGATGTGGTGATGGGGGCTTTAGCAAAGGCAATTCCGGATAAAATTCCGGCAGCCAGTCATGGCAGTATGAATAATCTGGCTATGGGGAGCAGGGCAAGCAAGGGTAACCAAGCCAGTGAGCACAGTTCGTGGGATTATTATGAAACCATTGGTGGCGGAATGGGAGCAGGGCCTGAGTTGGACGGTCTAAGTGGTGTGCAAACACACATGACCAATACGCGAAATACGCCGATTGAGGTTCTGGAATCTCACTATCCATTACGAATAAGTCGTTATGCCTTTCGCAACGGTTCGGGTGGAAATGGTAGAAATCATGGTGGTGAAGGGTTAATTCGTGAGTATGAATTCCTTGCCACAACAAATGTAACCTTATTAACCGAGCGGCGTTCACACCGGCCCTGGGGGCTTCAAGGCGGTGGAGATGCAAAAATAGGTGAGAATCGACTAAACAATCAATTAATTTCAGCTAAAATTAATATTGAAGTTAACAGTGGCGACAGACTGACAATTAAAACACCCGGTGGTGGTGGTTATGGTTCTGTTGAAATTTAAAATAACCAGAGATATTAAATGATTACTAAATTTAAAGATTATAATTTGCAGCTCAATATAAAATCGTGTCGAACCTTATTTTATTTGTCGTTGGTATTATTCATTTCAGCATGTGCAACAGCCGTTGTGGTAGAGCAAACTGAAGTTAGAGAAAATGATGATCGAACCGAACTTCAAAAACAGCTTGATAGTGAAATTACTAAAAATATTAAAAAACGTTTTAGTGTTTCATCTGTCGTTAAATCTGCAAACCTTCATGTGAGCACGTATAAACACGTTGTTACCGTTAATGGTTTTGTCGAAAACAAAAATCAAAAGTTAGCAGCACTCAGATTAGCCTTATCTGTTTCGGGTGTAAAATCCGTTGTTTCCGATGTAGGCATCCGTAAAAAGGAATAATTAGTTAAATATCGTTCTTTATACTTGAAACAGTGCTAATTAACCCCATAGTTCATCTGTGGTTTCAGTTGCTTTAAACAGGTAAAATGAAGTCAAATGAAGCCGGGTAATTAGTGCGGGAATTGCATTTTACCGGCATAAATCGAATTAAAGACGATAGGTGATAGTATGGATATAATGGATCGAATTAAAGAACAAGTTGAAAAAAATCCGGTAATGATTTTTATGAAGGGCACACCACAGTTGCCACAATGTGGATTTTCTTCACGTACTGCAGAAGCACTGCAATCCATTGGTGAAGATTTTGGTTATTTTAATGTTTTAGGTGATCCTGAAGTTTTTGAAAACTTACCGCGATATGCTGATTGGCCAACGTTCCCACAAGTTTATATCAATGGTGAATTAATTGGTGGTTGCGATATTACCCTTGAATTATTTCAAAAAGGTGAACTTGCTAAAATGGTAAAAGATGCTGTTTCAGCAAAAGCGTAATCTCAGATTTTTTTGAATTAGAAATAGCATAAAGGTTCGCAGAGAATTTATTGAAAACGATATTAATATTTTCTTTGCGTACTTTTTCTGATAATTACGTAAACTGAATATCTATTCCGGCTTTACCCGTTAGTTCATCCCATTGATTTATTATTTTACAAAATAATTCTGCAGTTTTTTCAGTATCATAAATTGCTGAATGAGCTTGATCATTATCCCATTCTATATTTGCTGCTTTAATTGCTCGCGCTAATACCGTTTGACCATAAGCCAATCCTGATAATGTGGCAGTATCAAAAGAACTAAATGAATGAAACGGACTTTTCTTTATTTTAGTCCGTTCAATTGCCGCGTTTAAAAAACCGAGATCAAACATCGCATTATGAGCAACCATTATTGCACGAGTGCAGCCAGTTTCTCTTATAATTTTTCGAATTGGAGCGAAAATATCTTGTAAGGCTTCTTTCTCAGGTTTTGCCATACGAAAGGGGTGATGTGGATCGATACCATTAAATTCCAGCGCTTTCGGATCCAGAATTGAGCCGGGAAACGGCTCTACATGACAGGCAACGGTTTCACCGCAGATTACCTTTCGGTTATCATCCAAAAGAATTGGAACTGCAGCAATTTCGAGTAAGGCATTTTTTTTGGCATTAAACCCGGCGGTTTCGACATCGACTACAACTGGCAGATAACTGCGAAATCGATTAGCGATAGTTAATTTTTGGTTAGTTTCTGCTTGATTCGTCATAACGATAGCATATCGAAAAGCAGCAAAAAAAGCGATCTACAGCTATTATTAAATGACAAATTGCGACTGTATCGTGATCATCAGAGTAATTATATGAAAAATTTATCGTACCGGGTTTATCAGCCGAAACACAAATTTGTAAACGAGCGTAGTATAAATCGAATATATTTGTTTATTTGTTTGCTCGTTTTAATTTTAGGCTTGCAATCAACCTCGTATGCAGGTAGTGAAAATGCACGACTATGGAAAATTGACAAAGTTGGGGTTGATTCAAGTTATATACTGGCAACAATGCACAGTGAAGACACTCGTGTATTAAAACTACCTAAAAATTATAATGATATATTTTTAAAAGCAGATAGTTTTACCGCCGAAATTGATTTGAGTATTGATAATACAACAGCGGTCGCTAAGACCATGATGCTACCCAGCGATAAAAATTTAAAACAGATTATTGGAGATGATTTGTTTAATGAAAGTGTTAAAATTCTAAAGGATTTTTCTATTCCTGAGAATATTGTTAATCAATTAAAACCCTGGGCAGTGTTAATGACATTGAGTTACCCTAAACCGAAAACTGGATTGTTTCTGGATAAAGTCTTATTTGATAAGGCAACGAAAATTAATAAAAAAACATATGGACTTGAGACAGCTCAAGAACAAATAGCAATTTTTGATAATATATCTTATCTACATCAAACGATTTTGTTACGTGATTCGATGAAACAATATCCTCAATTTGATACCCAGCTTGAAAAATTGAAAAGCCTGTATCTCGCAGGGGATCTGGAAGGGCTACAAAAATTCAATAATGAAGTTATGCTCAAAGGTAACTATCGGGTCGCCAGTAAATTTATGGTTCAATTAATTGATGACAGAAACTTGAGAATGGTTCGCAGAATGCAGCCCAGATTGCAGGAAGGAGCTGCTTTCATTGCGGTTGGTGCTTTACACCTTCCGGGTAAAGCCGGAATATTACAATTATTGCGACTGCAACATTATAAATTAACAGCCATTCAGGAATAAGCCACTTTTTCTTTAGAGAAACTAACAGATTGCCCTGGTGTGCCGATATTGCTTTAGGAGAATAAAACAAGACAGTATTTACAATCTTCTAAAACAATTGTTTTTCAAAGGAAATTAAATGGAAGAAAAACTCGATAACTGGGTTGTTCGAATTAGCAGCCTGGAAATACCAATATTCAAAGGTACGCTAAACTCAGTTGCCAGTTTAACGAGTAAATACACTACTTCTGCAAATGAATTGTCTCGTGTTATTTTACAGGATGCGACTTTAACCGCACGAATTTTACGAATTTCAAATAGTTACTTTTATAATCCCCGCGGAACAAAAATTAATACTATCAGTAGTGCTGTTATGTTTATTGGTTTTAATAATGTTCGTGATATTGCGATGTCACTTGCTGTTATTGATGCTCTTATTAAAAAACATTCTCGTAATTATATAATTGCCTTGATGGCGCGTTCATTTCACGCGGCGGTTCAAGCACGTGATATGGCTGAAAAATTTGGTGATCCGTCATCAGAAGAAGTTTTTATCGCATCGTTATTATTTCATTTCGGCGAGATGGCATTTTGGTGTATTCAGAGTAAGGAAAGTGATTTATTAATAGAATCAATGGAGCAAGAAGGTTATCGTCCGACAAAGGCACAACAAAACATTCTGGGTTTTAAGTTTAATGATCTAACGGCTGAAATTTCAAAAAATTGGCATCTGGGGGACTTGTTAGTTGCGGCTTTAAAAAATAAAAACTTAAACGATGCTTCCGCCCGAACACGTCATATTCTTCTGAGCCAGCGCTTATCCGATGTCGCTTTAAAAGGATGGGAAACAAAAGAAACTGAAGCAGTATTAAAGGAGATTGCCAAACATCTGAATTTATCATTTAAAGCAACTAAAGAAGATGCTATTGAAAATGCAAAAAAAGCTGTCGAGGTGGCTAATAACTTTGGTGCGTCCTTAGCTGCTATGTTAATCCCGGTTCCAGGTGTTGATGAAATTAAAAACAAAGGCCATAAAGAAATCATTAAAATAAAAAATGAAATTCATATCGATTACCCGGAACCTGATCCTATTTTACAACTTAATGTATTACGTGACTTATCGAATGTTTTAGAAAGTAAACCTGATTTTAATAATATTATTGGTGTGGTGCTAGAAGGTTTACACCGCGGTGTTGGTATGGATAGAGTACTTTTTGCTATTTTTGATAAAAACACTTTAAGTTTAGATGTTAAATACATCCTGGGAATCGATATTAAAACATTGGAGAAAAAATTTCATATAAAAATCAATGAAGATGAACATTCTGTTTTTTCATGGGTGATAGAGCGGTTGGAAAGTGTTTGGATTAAAAATAAAAGCCAGTTAGGAATTAATGTGAATTCTGTTAAAATAATTTCAGATATAATCGAAGTCGAATGTTTTGTATTAAATCCCATTGTTATCAATAATAAAATAATTGGAATTTTTTATTCTGATAGAAAACCCAGTGGTCGTGACATTACGGCAGCTGATTATGAAAGTTGCAAGCACTTTGCACAGCAAACCGGCTTTGCTGTTGATCATATCTGGCGAAATTAAATTTCCCGACTTACTTTCCACTCCAGTTTATTTCCTGCGCCTAACGGGATCAATTCACCACCGTTAAATTCAAATGACTCCGGAACAGTCCATTGTTGTTTTAGTAATTTAATTTTAGATGTATTTTTATTCAAGCCATAAAACTCAGCACCATTGATACTGGCAAATTTTTCGAGCATATCCAATGCATTGTTTTGCTCAAAAATAGTCGCATAAAACTCAAGTGCATTTGATGCTGAATAAATACCGGCACAACCGCAAGACGATTCTTTGGCTGCTTTAGTATGTGGTGCTGAATCTGTTCCCAGAAAAAATCGCGGGTGTCCACTGGTGGCTGCTTCAATTAATGCTTTGCGATGATGCTCTCTTTTTAAAATAGGTAGACAGTAGTAATGTGGTCGAATACCGTCTTTAAATATTTCATTGCGGTTATACAATAAATGTTGTGGTGTAATCGTTGCAGCTAAATAATTATCTGCATCCCATACATATTGCATTGCCTGTTGGGTGGTGATGTGTTCCATCACAATTTTTAATTCTGGAAAATGTGTTTTTACCGGATGTAATACTTTTTCAATAAAAACCGCTTCGCGATCAAAAATATCAACCTCAGGATCCGTAACCTCACCATGCACGAGTAGCGGTAAATGGCATTTTTGCATGGTTTCTAAAAGGGGATAGGCATTTTTTAAATCACGTACACCGGCATCTGAATTGGTTGTAGCACCAGCTGGATAATATTTTATAGCGTGAATATTCGGATTAACCGCTGCCTTCTCAACTTCATCTGATGATAAATTTTCGGTTAGGTATAAAGTCATCAATGGTTCAAAATTGATATCAGCTGGCACAGCAGAGAGAATTCGATCTCGATATTCCATTGCCTGTGTAACACTGATGATAGGTGTTTTTAAATTCGGCATAATGATAGCACGTGAAAATTGCTGCGCCGTGTGTGGTATCACTAATGATAGCAATTCATCATTGCGAACATGCAAGTGAAAGTCATCGGGGCTTGTTAATATTACTTCAGTCATGGTGATGCGCTAGTTAATTTCAATTGGGGTTTCGATTATAGATTGCGGTATATCTGCATCTCCAAGTAAGTAGTCTAGCATTATTCGGGGGCTTAATTTGTCTCGAAACCAGTTTAAAGCATTTCCGCTATCTTGAGTTCGCCAGGCAATATAGAGTTGAATCACCGGTGGTGCGTTTTCAATTTCTTTCACGATTAAGGTCCCGGATTGTAGATCATGTTCAATCAGATTTCTCGGGATGTATCCGACACCCAGTCCCTGGCGCTGGGCTTCAATTTTACTGTCCATATCGGGTACGGTCATTACCGATTGTCCTCGTAATAATGCCAGGGTTCTTGGTGTCATTTTGCGTGAACTATCGGCTGCCGCAATTGCGCGATGTGCCAGAATATCTTCGATCACTAATGGTTTATCGATAGTGGCTAGTGGATGGTGGGGTGCAACAACAAATTCCAGATTCAAATTACCCATTAGTCGGGTAGTAAAATTGGTGCCTGCAGGTGCATCTCCAACCGCACCGATAACCAAATCAGCCCGATCCCAAGCCAGTGCATCCCAGGTTCCGCCAAAAACCTCACGGCTGAGATTGACCACTGTACCGGCGTTAACCTGTTGAAATTGATGAATTAAAGGGTAAATCCGAGTTAGTGGAATGAGATCCACTACGGCGATTCGTAGTTCTGTCTCCCAGCCTGTAGAAACCCGTTTCATGTTCTGTTCGAGCTCGATTGCTGCTCGAAGTATGTGTCTGCCTTCCTGTAGCAGTTTTCTACCACTATCGGTTAGAACAGCTCTATGACCTTCTCTGTTAAACAGCTCTAAATCGAAATCACTCTCAAGCTTTTGAATTGTATAAGTAATTGCTGATGGAACACGGTGCATTTCGACTGCCGCAGCAGCGAAACTGCCATTCCGGTCAATTGCGTCAATTACTGTTAAAGCTTCAAGGGTTAAGTGCATCGATTTTAACCATAATTATTATTCAAAATATTTGAATGAGATGCTCAGAATTATTCGCTTTTCAAGAGCAAATAGCAAGAGTAGCCTAAACTTATATTCAAAAGAGTTGAATAGATATTATTCAATTTGACAAAATTCAGTATACATCAAGAAGATGTAATTAAGGCCAAAGACATTAAGCATTTGAACTTGGTTTTAATTTCAGTATACGAATAACCAGAAATGGCTAGTAGTAGGCAGTACGGAGTTCTTAATAGTTTTTTTGTGACTAGAAGAATCTCTATGAGATACGTTCGAAAATAGTAATACTTTTTTGTGTAAAAAGCGTAGTCGTGAAGTATCACTTGGTTGTTTTTGCGAATTCCAGTGTTATAAAGCGATATTATATCCCCCCACGCCAGAATAAACCGAGTATCTTGATACTCGGTTTTTTTCTGCTCATAAGAAAATAATCTGAATTACTCAATTGGTTTTGATCGAAAAAATTTTATAGTCAGTATTAGAATTAAAATAATACTACAGCTTATTCCTATCCAAATAGCTTCACTGATAATAACTCGCAAACCCCATTCACTAAAAAAGGACTTAACACCAATGGGCGAGACACTAATCGGTCGCCATGGAAGAAAGTAGCGGCTATTATCAAACGGTGCAAAGAATGCGATACCCAATCCACCGTTTGTCATTGCATCGAGTACACCGTGAGAACTCATAATTAAAGTAAAAAAGATTACTAAGTAAATTTTAGGCTTATAATTTTTATCTTTGTCGGTAATATTAGGAACCATTTTTGAAAAGAAAATAGAGACCAGTACTACACTGGAAATAAAAGCAAAAAATACGGAATGACTGATACCGCGATGTCCAAATACATCAGCATACGGTATACCAAAAAAGAAACCAATGCTGTCAATATCCGGCGCAATAGACCAAATGATGGCGAGAAATAAAATTCGCCATGGATAGACATCCACCGGGTTCATTTTCGTACCCGTGTAAGCTACCAGCGCGTGAGCAAATGCAGAAGCCATATTGAAATTACAAAAGATAATTAATAAGTTAAGATAATCATATCATAATACTTATATTCGATTGCCGATAGTGTCTTATATGCTATGTTATAATTATGAATTATCGTGTTTTAAATACAGGCTAAAAAAATAATAATGTCAGAACATCATTATGATCTTATCATTGTCGGCGGTGGAGTAAGTGGCACAGCATTGTGTTATATGGCAACTCGCTATTCGAATATTAAACGAATTGCAATAGTTGAAAAATATTCAAAATTAGCCCAGGTTAGTTCTTTGAGCAGCAATAACAGCCAAACCTTGCACTGTGGTGATATTGAAACCAATTACACTATTGAAAAAGCCGTTAAAGTGCAACGTGCCGCCCGGATGTTGTTTAAATACACACAATTACTCGACAAACATATTCATATTATTTCAAAGTTTCCTAAAATGGTTATTGGTGTTGGCGAACGTGAAGCTGAGTTATTAAAAAAACGATTTGAGATTTTTAGCCCGTATTATCCAAATATGCGACTTTATGACAAACAGGAAATTAAACGCATCGAGCCATCGGTCATCGCTGGTTTTAATGGCGACCGACCTGAAGAATTAGTAGCCTGTGGATCAGAAGATGAATATTGCGCTGTAGATTTTTCTGCATTGTCACATTCGTTTATCGAACAAGCCGAAGCGCATAAAGACAATAGAGTAGATGTCTATCTTGATACTAAAATGTTAGCAATAAAAAAGTACGGTGATATTTTTGAAATTAATACTAATAGAGAAACATTAACGGCATCTTCTGTGGTGGTATCAACCTGTGGGCACAGTTTATTGTATGCTCAAGCAATGGGCTATGGATTAAATTATTCTTGCTTACCCGTTGCTGGAAGTTTTTATTTCACACCGAAAATATTAAATGGCAAGGTCTATACCGTACAAAATGATAAATTACCTTTTGCAGCAATTCATGGTGATCCGGATATATTGGTTGATGGTAAAACCCGGTTTGGACCAACGGCATTATTATTACCGATGCTAGAACGTTATAACCCGGCAACCATAATCGATTTTTTAAAAGTATTAAAGCTGGATAAAGGTGTTGTAAAAGTATTTTGGGGTTTAATTAAAGATCACGATATTCGAAATTACATATTCCGTAATATGTTATTTGAAGTACCAATATTACGCTCGCGATTATTTTTAAAAGATGCGCGAAAAATTATTCCAACTTTATCATTAAACGATTTAAAATTTGCTAAAGGTTATGGTGGGGTACGCCCCCAATTAATCGATAAAAAAGCCGGTAAATTATTAATGGGGGAATCTAAAATAAAAACCGATGATGGTATTATTTTTAACGTCACACCATCACCAGGGGCGACCAGTTGTCTGGATAATGCTGAAAAAGATCTGCGGTTTATTTGTGAATATTTAGGAGCTACGGTTGATGAAGATAAATTAACAACAGAATTAAATTAACTTTTTAAATCCCGCCTTTTGTTAGTTTCTCCGGATCGAGTAATTTCCGTAATTCATCCTCAGACAAATCCGTCATTTCCATTGCAACATCAATAACCGTGCGTTTTTCGGCATAGGCTTTTTTGGCAATAGCCGCGCCTTGTTCATAGCCGATAACAGAATTTAGTGCAGTAACTAAAATAGGGTTTCGATCCAGAGCTTGAGTTAAGTTTTCATTATTTACAGTAAAATCTTTAATTGCTTTATCGGCTAATAGTCGTGCTGCATTGCCCAGTAATATAATACTGTTTAATAAATTGTACGCAATCATTGGTAACATAACATTGAGTTGAAAATTACCGGACTGGCCACCGACGGTGATTGCTGCATCATTTCCAATTACTTGAGCACACACCATGGCAACGGCTTCCGGGATAACAGGATTCACTTTACCGGGCATAATGGAGCTACCGGGTTGCAGGGCAGGTAGTGCGATTTCACCAAGCCCGGCAAGTGGGCCGCTATTCATCCAGCGTAAGTCATTTGAAATTTTCATCATGCTAACAGCAAGGGTTTTTAATTGACCACTTAATTCAACAGCCGTGTCTTGAGACGATAAACCAATAAATAAATTATCCATATTGGTAAATTTAAAATCGGTATGCTGGTTAAGTGCAATAACAAATTTTTCAGCAAACTCGGGGTGGGCATTAATGCCGGTTCCCACTGCTGTGCCACCTTGTACTAAAGCACGAATACGCGTTAGTGTTGCCTGAATTCGATATTGATTGTGTTGTACTTGTGTTGCCCATGCGGCTACTTCTTGTCCGAGTGTGACTGGCATGGCATCCATTAAATGAGTACGACCAGTTTTGACAATATTGGCTGTTTGTTCTGCTTTGGTATTTAAAGTTTCTGTTAGATGGCGCAATGCTGGTAACAGGTGAGATTCAACCTGCAAGCAGGCGCTGATATGAATCGCAGTCGGGAATACATCATTCGAGCTTTGCCCCATGTTAACGTGATCGTTCGGATGAATTTTATCTTTATCATTTTTAATATTGTTATTGGCAATGGAAGCGATGACTTCATTGGTATTCATATTACTACTGGTGCCAGAACCGGTTTGAAAAATATCAATCGGGAATTGTTTATTATGTTTGCCATCGATTACTTCTTGTGCCGCAGCTTGTATTGCCTTACTTTTTTGCGAATCCAGTAATCCCAATGATTCATTGGTTACTGCAGCGGCATGTTTAATTAGACCTAATGCTCGGATTAGTGCCGTTGGGATTGGTAGGCCACTAATAGGAAAATTATTAATTGCGCGTTGGGTTTGCGCACCATAGAGTGCGTCAATCGGAACTTGAACTTCACCCATGCTATCTTTTTCAATGCGTGTTTGATTTTTATTTTTGGCCATTAGACGTTACTCAAAAAGAATTGCACTAGATTTCGATAAATTGAATTGTCGTACTATTAATTTTAAATTTTATTATTTTTTAATGACGGATGTGATTTTTTCTTCAACTACACGCCAGACTCCATCATATTCTTTTTCGATTATAATTTCCTTATTAATTTCAAAAGAATCGCCGGACATCCCGGACATGGTTTCGACCGCAATAAAATGCAATCGTTTGGAAGTGATTTTTTTCATTCGAATAAAATCGTAAGATAAGGCTTTTAAGAGGTTTTTTTCAAATTCGGTCTGACGGCGTTTGCGCCAATCAATATAGGCAATGGTATCGGCACCGGGAACACCATAGACGCGCACAGATTTTGACACCAGGCCCATGTGAGCATGAATATTACGAAGCTCAACAGTCTTTGTAATTGCGGCAAGCCAATCTTCGGCTGTATGTTGTTCAGTCGTTGTAACCATTCAATTTATTTTGAGTATTTAAGTAGGAATAGTAGTGTTATCGTCACCAATCACATTTGTTTAAGTCTGAATCATAGAAAGATCAGTAATAAAAGTAGATTCGTGCGATTCATCATATTATAAGGTATGATTGGCAAAAAGAAATATCTAGCGATTATAAAATTAAGTTGTTGTTTTAGTTGAAAATTTTAAAATGTAATGCGCAAAAAGTACTATCGATTGCTTGACCTGTGTCGGTAAAAAGAAGATGATACGCGCCTTCGTAGAATCACACTGTATGATAGTGATTAACAGTTAATTAGTACGCAGTGTCGTACAAAAAATAACCATATATTAAGGAGTCCCATGAATTCTGCAGATAAAAAACGTCTGTTGCGTGAGATGATATTTGCACGCCGCTTCGAGGATCGAACATTCGAGGCCTACATGGAACGCAAAGTAGGCGGATTTCTTCACCTGTATTCCGGACAGGAAGCGGTAGCCCATGGTGTATTAGAACACTGTAATGTCGGCAACGGTGACAGTAATGATTATGTTATTACCGGTTATCGTGACCATATTCATGCCATTAAAACTGGTGCGCCACCACGAGAAGTGATGGCCGAGCTTTACGGAAAAGAAAATGGCTCTTCCAAAGGCCGTGGTGGTTCAATGCACATATTTGATCCATCTCAAAATTTCATGGGTGGTTATGCATTAGTAGGGCAACCTTTTCCATTAGCAGCCGGTTTAGCAATGGGCGCCATGCACAAAGGCACCGATCAAATAGCGATTTGTTTTCTGGGTGATGGTGCGAATAATCAGGGCACATTTCATGAAACCATGAACATGGCCAAGGTCTGGAACCTGCCAGTATTATTTGTTTGTGAAAATAATTTGTATGCCATTGGTACTGCGATTGACCGTTCCACCGCAGTGCGTGATCAATACAAACGGGTTGAAGCTTATAATATTCCTTCTAGCCAGCATGATGGTATGGATCTTGATATTGTAATGGAAGCCGCTAAACCGGCTATTGAGCATGTTCGTAGTGGCAAAGGTCCTTATTTTATAGAATTCATGACCTACCGTTTCCGCGGTCATTCGATGTCGGATGCCAAAGGCTATCGAACCAAAGATGAAGAAGCCGAATGGGAACAACGGGATCCTATTAATATTTATTCAAAACGCTTAATCGCCGATGGAGTGATTAAACAAGCGGATATTAAGACAATGGAAAAAGAAATTGATGATGAAATCGAAAATGATTGCATCAAATTCGCTGAGGAAGGTCCTGAACCAAAAGTTGAAGATCTTAATAAATACGTACTCGATGACAATCCGGATCCACGTTGGATTGGGCCACTAAAATCATAAGGCGGTAACGAAGATGGCAGAACTTGCATACTGGGAAGCGATTCAACGCGCCCACGATGAAGAAATGGCGAATGACAAAATGGTCATTGCGATGGGTGAAGATATTGGCGTTGTTGGTGGTACTTATAAAGCAACAATGGGCTTGTATGAAAAATACGGCGAAAAGCGTGTAATCGATTGCCCAATTTCAGAAAACTCCTATACCGGCATTGGTATTGGTGCATCAATGGTTGGCATGCGTCCAATTATTGAAATCATGTCGATTAACTTTGCGTTATTAGCATTAGATACTCTAATTAATGCCGCAGCAAAAATTCGTTACATGTCTGGTGGCCGAGCGACTTGTCCGATTGTAATGCGTACCCCGGGTGGCACAGCGCATCAATTAGCTGCACAACATTCTGCTCGATTAGCGCGTATGTTTATGAGCACTTCAGGTTTACGTGTGGTCACACCACGTAGTCCATTAGACGCTTACGGCATGCTGAAATCAGCCGTTCGATGTAATGATCCCGTTATCATTATTGAACATGAACGCATGTACAACATGAAAGAAGAAATTCCAGATGAAGAATTCTTCCGGCCATTAGAAGGCGCTGAAATTGTTAAAGAAGGCACCGATATAACTCTGATTGGTTATAACTACAGTGTGCATTTGTGTTTGGAAGCCGCTAAAAAATTAGAAGCCGATGGCATTAATGCTGAGGTTCTTGATTTACGTGCATTGAAACCAATTGATCGTGATGCGATTCGTCGTTCAGTTGAAAAAACCCATAGAGTGGTTATTGCTGAAGAAGATGAAGCCGCGGTAGGTGTTGGTTCAGAAATTATGGCAATTATCACAGAAGATTGTTTTTATGCATTGGATTCACAACCAGTGCGAGTTTATGCTGCTGATGTACCGGTGCCTTACAATCACACACTGGAACAAGCAGCTATTCCTGATGCCGAAGATGTTTATCATGGTGCTTTAAAAGCATTAGGAAAAATTTAATTTTCAAATATTAATTACCGGGATTTAGAAACTGATCTTATGTCCAACGCTTATACTATAAAAATGCCAAAATTGTCTGACACCATGGAAGAAGGTGTTGTTGTCAGCTGGGAAAAACAACTCGGTGATAAAGTCGAACGGGGTGACATCGTTGCTACTGTCGAAACAGATAAAGCAATAATGGATGTAGAAGTTTTTAAAGAAGGTTATCTTTCCGGACCTTTGGCAGCAGAAGACAGCACCGTATTAGTTGGTGATGCAATGGCATTTTTAGTCGCCACTGAAGATGAGGTATCAAACGAAGGTGCAGCAGAACCGGCACAAGCAGAAAGTTCAGAAGCAACGGCAACAGACAGCAGTTCAGAAGAAACCTCCGAACCTGAATCAACCGATGAAATACCAAAAGATGCCTATGCAATAAAAATGCCCAAGCTATCAGACACGATGGAAGAAGGTGTTATGGTTAGTTGGGAAAAAAGTTTAGGTGATAAAGTTGAACGAGGCGATGTAGTTGCCCAGGTTGAAACCGATAAAGCCATTATGGACGTGGAAGTCTTTAAAGAAGGCTACTTATCCGGTCCGTTAGCTGATGAAGATAGTACCGTAGTTGTTGGTGATGCTATTGCCTTTTTAGTTGCAGAATCCAATCAGGTTCTGGACAGCAAAAAGACCGCCAGTAGTAAATCAACTAAACCGGATTCAGCAAGCAAAATCAAATCTGCACCATCCGGTACCCATAAAGCAAAAACAACTATTGCAGCTATGCCATCCGGTGCAACACCCGCACCACGCCCACGTAATGGCAAAGCAACACCGTATGCTCGTCAGTTAGCCGGGGCACACGGAATCGATTTAAACAGCATCACTGGCACCGGTAAAGATGGCATTATTGTCGCAGCCGATGTTTTAAATAGTGAAGTCCAAAAAACTTCAACAAAACGAATTTATCAAGTGCCGGGTGAAGGCCGTCAAATGACAGCCATGGAAAAAGCCGTAGCGCACAATATGGAATATTCATTGTCCATGCCGTTGTTCCGCGTTACGGTTAATATTGATCCGAGTGCGCTTAAAACAGCATCCAAAGCCAAAGGCGTTTCATTAACAGTCGCAATGGCAAAAGCCGCGGCATTAGCGATTAAAGAATTTCCTATTATCAATGCCGTCTATCAACACGAAGATAGAATCGTAGAACGTGAAGAAATTGATATTGGTATTGCAGTATCAACTGATGGCATGGGGCTAGTTGTACCTGTGCTGCGTGATGTAGCTAATACTGGTGTAGCCGAATTGGGTGCCAGTTGGAAAGATTTGGTCGACCGAGCTCGTATTCGCCGTCTAAAACCGGAAGAATATTCAAATCCGACATTCACCATTTCAAACATGGGTATGTTGGGTGTATCTCACTTTGATGCGATTCCATCTCCGGGAACATCGGCAATTTTTGCTATTGCAACAACTGGCCCAGAAGGTATGCCGGTTACTATCACAGCCGATCATCGAATTGTTAACGGCGCCGATGCAGCACAGTTCTTAAAAGTATTTAAAACTCAGGTTGAAAATCCACAGTGGTTAGATTCTGCTGCATCGAGTAGTACTGCACAGCTTAATGTCGCTCCGACAGCAGCTAGTTCTGGTTTTGAAATGCCAAAAGGGGACTGGGATTATGATGTTGTTGTTATCGGTGGTGGTCCAGGTGGTGAAGATGCCGCACGTGATTTAGTCGAACACGGCTTTAAAGTCGCAATGGTTAATGATTCTGCCTTTCCGGGTGGAGAATGTTTATGGCGCGGTTGTATTCCATCAAAGGCATGGCGTGCCGCAGCCGATCGCATTCGTGATCGTGCCGACGATGGACATCTGGGCATTGAAGGTACCACCAAACCAAAATTAAATTGGAAGAAACTCGATAAAACCCGTAAGAATGTTTTAGAAACCCGTGGTGGTATGGCATTAAATACTGACAAAGGCGTGAAGATAGATGTCATTCAAGGTTTTGCTTCTTTTGAAGATGATCATCGCGTATTTGTTGACACCAGTGGTAATCAAAAAGATCCCCATGTCCGTTCAGTATCCGCAGCAAAACCAAAAGGTAAATCAATTTCATTCGGTTGTGCCATTGTTGCAACTGGCGCACCACCATTTGTTCCTGCTATTCCCGGCGCACACGATGGTCTTGAAAGTGGTGGAGTTTTAACTTCAGATACGGTTTGGGCATTAAAAGACACACCTGCTAGAGTGGGTGTTATCGGTGGCGGAGCAATCGGTGTTGAAATGGCGCAAATCTTCCAGGACTTTGGTGCCAAAGTTTTATTATTAGAAGGCATGGACAGAATTCTTGCCGAAGTTGAAACCGAAGTAGCCAAGCATTTAACTGAAGTTTTAAATAACGATAAACGTTTAACCATCGAAACTGCGGCAAAAGTAGTCGGTATCAAAGGTGAGCCGGGTGACATGAATATTACCTTTGAAGATTCAGAAGGTAAAAAACGCAGCTTTGCTTGTGATTATGTCATCATGGCAACCGGTAAACGTCCTGCACTTGATTCGTTAAATTTAGATAAAGCCGGAATCAAAACCGATAAAGGCGTTATCGTAGCCGATGCTCAAAGTAAAACATCGGTAGCCCATATTTTTGCAGTTGGTGATGTTATCGGTGGTTTAATGCTAGCCCACACTGCCGGGCAACAAGGCCGTGTCGCTGCCGCAACAATCAGTGGCGAATACATGACATACGATCAAGACAAAGACTCCGGTGTTATCTTCACCCGACCAGAAGCTGCTTTTGTAGGTTTATCGGTTGCTCAAGCCAAAGCCAAAGGCATTGACGCAGTTGAAATAAAAGTCCCAATGAGTATTGATGCCAAAGCCATGATTAATAATGAAACTCACGGCTTAATTAAAATTGTTGCTGATAAAGTATCGCATCGTGTTATTGGTGTGCATTATTTAGCAGATCATGCTGATACTCTAATTGGCGAAGGTGTTATGATGGTTGCCGGAGAGCTAACACTGGAAACCGTAGCACACGCAATTCATCCACACCCAACTCAAACTGAATTATTTGGTGATATGGCTCGACGTTTATTATCCAGGTTACGCCGTGCAGAAAAACGAGCTGCGAAAGCTAAAAAATAGTTTTGTGGATTTTACTTTGAATTAAGCTACTTTATTACCTGATTTAATATCTGAGCATAAGTATTTTTCAAGCGTTGAATAAAATAGATCCATATTAATTGGTTTTGTTATAAAATCATTTGCCCCTGCATTAAAACATTTTACTTGATCAGACCGATGAGCATTGGCTGTTAATACAACGATTGGTGTCTGATAGCCACTTTCACGCAGATTAATAATCGCAGTGACACCATCCATAACCGGCATTTGCATGTCCATTAATATTAGATCAAAGTGATTCTTGCTATCTAACGCTACGCTAACAGCCTGC
The DNA here is from genome assembly GCA_964403805.1 of uncultured Thioalkalispiraceae bacterium. Classification (GTDB taxonomy): domain Bacteria; phylum Pseudomonadota; class Gammaproteobacteria; order UBA6429; family Thiohalophilaceae; genus CAYQUC01. The sequence goes on from CAYOHQ010000022.1 coordinate 18,347, forward strand.
TCACCATTATCAACAACTTGCAGATTAATACCTGATGCTTGTAAAAACATAGTAATTAATTTTTGATTATCCATATTATCTTCAGCAAGTAATACTGATCCACTTAAAGGTGGTAATGATTCATATACCGTATTTGTTTTATGTTCTATTTGTTGAGGAATATAGTTGTTAATTAAGTTATTATTTGATTTATTATTAAGTTGTAGTATTAATGTAAATTCACTTCCAACGTCTAATTTACTACTACACCGAATTGAA
>CAYOHQ010000023.1:0-16255 GCA_964403805.1 uncultured Thioalkalispiraceae bacterium
ACTTTCCTATCATTCAAATACAATCCTTTGTTGATCAAGAAACTGGTATTTTAATAATTGATGAACGCCTGGATATTGAATGTAATGAAGGACATGTATAATACTTTTTTGTTCAGTACCAATTATGTATATTTGTATCATAATTAAAACATAAAGATATGCAACTAAAAATTGAAGATGCGCCAGAATTTGGTAAAAGTATTTTGAAATTAACAATTAACAATTTACTTATATCAGTATTTTGCCCTGGCTCTGATGCTCATAATAATGTAATTGCTGCAATTCAATCAAAGAAAAAAAATCTGGATATTGATATTAGAAAGGTATTTGCTGAACCAGGAGAATTAAACATGTGGCTCAAAAATGAACGAGTATCGAAGTGTGTTCCAATAAAATTACCTAATGATGTCTTTAGTCTTCATATTAATGGCATGCCAATTAATCTATTCAGAAAAAATAGCAATGTACATATAAATATGGAATTGACATTTCCAAATGCAAAATATTAATTGTACTTTTATGTTTCACATAAATGTAATATATTTGTATCATGACAAAACGAAAAAAAATAAATGTTATTGCAGTCTTAACCGAAGCAAACAAGCAACTTGCCAAGCAAGATGACGAAGCAACTGAAGATTTTAAAAAAGGTGTGTGCATAATGATAGAGCGCATTTTAATGGACACCGGAAACTATAATGGATATAACTATAATATCTGGAATAATGGTGGGTGTGAAGCATGGCAAAAAGATGGTAAACCTGACTTTCCTGAAAAAGAAAAATATATGTATTCTAATCATGGTGGTTGTTACGATCGATATTATTACTTTCCTGTCCAATAATAATTGTGTATATTTGTATAATAATAATGATTAAAACAAACAATCATGTTTATAGTAATTGATATTTTTAGCGAACCCACGGTTGTGGTAAATCCATCATCTGGATTAGCAAAACAATTTGAAACTTATGCTGAAGCACAAACCGAAGCAGATGAGTGTCAGGAAGTCATTGTTGTTCCATTATATGGCTTTGATTAAGGTATTAAACTTTTATCTAAAGCAAGTGAATTGATTGATGTGCTTAGGTTTGATATGGGTGAAGATGTAGATGATTTGGAAACTGATATTAATAAGTTTCTAACTGAGTATGACCCGGATGAATTAACACCCAAATAATACTTTTCTGTTTCATATGAATGCAGTATATTTGTATCATAATAAATAAATAAAAATATTCATTAAAAACAAACAAAATGAAAATTGAACAATTAAATCGTATCGATTGGAGAAAAACTGAAAAAACAACTGATGTTGGTTATCTCCGACAAGTAGCAAAAACTCTTGGATTATCAACCTATATTGGGAAAAAATTAAAATCCGATGTTGAAGCATTGCGAACAGAGTGCCTGGCCGAACGTCGAATTGGTCGCAAACCAATTGAACACCCTGCCATTACAAAAACTCATGAAAAAGAATGTGCCAAGCTTCCTTCGAAAACTGCTCAAATCAAATTTCTGTTTGACAAAGAGTATCACCCATCAGTGATTTCAAAGAGAGTCAACATGCACATTACCAATGTATATGCTTGCCTAAGAAATGCCGGCCAATATGTAACTGGTAAGACAATCAAAAAAACAGTGATTGCAAAAATCAAAGCAACAAAACTGGCGCAAAAAGTTGAAGCCGAAACATCAGTTAAAAAATAATGCAAACACTTATCCTGGTACCTAAAGATTATGGGTCAGACCTCCCGAGTGAGCTTAACACGTTTACTCTGGGGGTTAATTTACCCAGGAGTATCAACTGTGAATTGTATGAATGTATAATATATGTTGATGCTTCTGATATTGATAACCCAATAGAAATTGTATTGAAAGGATAACACTTTTCTATTATATTATTAATCCTTATATTTGTATCATAATAAATTAAATCAAATTAAATGAAAAATATTTCAAGAGTTTTAAACCAAGCATGGTTAATGCTAATTGTATTATTTGGATTTTCGGATGTTACATCCGAATCTGAAATGAATAAAGATGAGAATCATCTTGTTTTATCAAAACCTGTTAAAGAAGGAAGTGAATTGTACATGCAATTACAGTCACCGGATGGAAATCCAGACCAACGAACGCGCGTGAGTATATTTAATCCAACTAAATTTAAGGGTGTATTTATTTGGTTCAAAAATGCATATGATGCCGCAAAATACATTGGAGATGGATTATGTGCAACCGAGTTATATGAATCGTATATGCGAGTTTGCAGAGAAGATGGGCCATTTGATTTGGAATTGCAAAAATATTATGCAATGATAACTGCCGGTACTAAAAAAGAATTTTTAACTGTTGATGCAGTTAATTCATCTGATGCAACAGAACAAATCAAAGATAAAATTGTTAATTTATTTAAGTACTATGCTACCGATCATGTAGATGTAAAAATCATGAATTCATCGGATGCAAAACTATTTGCCGGATTTATTATAGCAAACTAAAGAATCTAACAACAACTGTTTAATCATAAATAAGTAAATCATTAAAGCTGATCTTAACAGGTCAGTTTTTTTTATTATATATTACCCCGTAGATTACTGTACTTTTCAGTTTCAACTCAATTATGTATATTTGTATCATAATCATTAAAATAAACAATCATGTTATATCAAATTTATAATTCAGAAGATGAACGCGTATGTTTATTGTCTACAAACAGAACTGATGAAAAAGATGTAGAGCAAGAAATCAGAAATGCTTTTATTTCCGCATCAAGTCAAGATGTGTATAAAGTAAATGTATTAGAATATGCATTGGACATTCTTGAATATGGTGGGATTGAACGAGTTTATACTGAAGATCTAACCGTTAATTTATCATAAATTATGAAAAACCAATATATTATTGATGTTCAATTTACAGATGGGACATATGAAATCTTACACGTGAATGAGAGTACTATCCAAAAAGAAATAAATGTTATTAAATATGTTGAGTCAATAACATGTGGGAAAATTATTGCTAAAATTTTAACTCAAGCCAATGGTGAGCATAACTGGAATTTAAATTACCATTATGAATATGAGCATTGGAAAAAATCTGGGTATCGCATCGAAGCTGAAAATGATCCAGGGTACGAAGATTATACCGGATATGGGAATAGAACTGATGGTAAGCGAAACAGGTTTTATATCGGTAAATCAACTGGATGGGCACATGTTTATTTGGAGATCCTTAAAAGTAATTCTAATGGTGGATCATCATTAGATTGGAAGCATCGTAAGTTTAAGGTGATAAATTATAAGAATCGAAGATCTTAATCGTTTTGGTGACCTGTATCATAACGAATAACCAATACTAATATCTATATCTCAAATCTTATTTAAATGCGGTACGTGAGTCCTGATGAATCAAGTTTTAGCTTGATTTATTTTTTTAGTTGGCTCCGTAATTAAATGATCTATCTCTCATTAAAATTACATAATTTAATTGAAATAGAAAAGTGTGCAGTTTACTTTTTAGTTTGGTGCAGTTCATATATATTTGCTACATGATTCAAAACAAACAACAACATATAAATTATAACTTACTTTTGAGTTTCAGTGTTTATGTGTATATTTGTAACATAATAATTAAATGAAATGACAACAAAAACTAAATTACTTTTACTTTTCAACTTCATTTAAATGTATTATATTTGTAACATAATTAATTCATTCAATTAAACAATCTAAAAATTATTATTATGGCAAGGATTACAACAAAAGTACAACGGTTTCGTCAATGGTTTACTGAACGTTATGGAACAGAGTGTGAAGATCATCAAAACTGGGTATGCCCGCAACCAATAGCAGACACCTGGAGAGCATATATGTTTGATCTTCCAACCGAGCCACTGAGTTTCAATGCTGTACAGAAGTACATGCGAGAGATACAAACTGAGGTTAATATCAGTGGTGAGTTCAATACAATGTTTGATTCAGATGGAAATTCAAATATGTTACCAGCAGAAATTCCAGTATTTGATCCAACAGTCGTGGTCAAACGGAAAGCAGGTACAGGAATTGCACAGAGTGCTGAAGCAGCAGCAGAGTCAATGGAACCAGTTAATGTTGAGCCACAGTGTATTGATGACATGGAATTTCCAAATTTTAAACTTCATCGCACTGGTACTGCGGTTGATAGGATAGACAGTGACTTTGAAGCTGATGGTGGACAGTATGGTGGATGTGTTACAATATGCACCGGTGAATCAGGAGTGGGCAAGAGCACAGTGTTAATTGACAAACTTGCAAAATATAAGGAGCAAAACCCCGATATTAAATTATGTTATTTGTCTACTGAAATGACCCGGAATGATTTATTCTTTTATCGCCAAAAAAATCCAAAAATTGGTCAAGTGCCTACAGTATTAAGTACAGACTATATGGATGGGGGCAGACTCAAGCAGGCAGTGTTTCAAATTTTCGAAGGTGACTATGACATAATATTGTTAGACAGTTACCAGGATTTATTGGGCACAATGAAGGACCTTTGTGATATTACTGAAGGAACAGCTCAACGAATGATAATTGGGTTAATGATTGAAGCAGCAGAGAAACGCGGAACAACTGTACTTGCCATTCAGCATTTAACCAAAGGTGGTCAATATGTTGGTTCAACATTTTTGAAACATAAAACAACAGCAATGATGCACTTCAAATTTGATCAAATGGGAAATCGCTTTGTTGAATATTCTAAAAATCGTAGGGGTGGTTCAATGCAAGATAAACCACTATATTATTCAATGAATGATTCTGGTGAGATTATATATGACAAGGAACGGTTTGAAACTTTGCTAAATACCGAAAATAATTCAAAAGCAGAACATGAAAAAACCAAAGAGTACAATGATAATTTTGAAAAATTAATGAATGATGCAATTGATCGAGAAGATAAAAAACAAGAACAGTTCAAGCAACATGATAATGATGAAACTTCTCCAAATACATTGTATGACGAAGTAAATGAATCTACTTCGATGGATGATGGTGATGCAATCAAAGCTGCTCGAAATGTTACTGTACCTAAATCTAAAAATGTAGTTGAGGCAATTTCTGAGCTTGCTGAAGAGGTTGAATTTGAAGAGATTAACATATAACAATCCTTTGCTATAGGATGCGACTGGGACCATTAAATTGGCCCAGTCGTTTATACTTTTCAGTTTCAATTAAATAATATATATTTGTATCATAATAATTAAGGAATTTATAGACGACTTAATATTTAAAACAAATGACAATACAAATTTACTTTTCGGTTTCACATGAATGCAGTATATTTGTATCATAATAAATAAATAAAATCAGTTAAACAAACAAAATTTAAAACAATGGAAAAAAAAGTTTTCACAAAAGATGACATTGCTGAATTAAAAAACAAAGCTCAAGCAATGAACCCAGCGGTTAAAGTTGTAAACCTTAACCAATTATCACTGGATGAGCACAGTGTAGCAAATAACACTATCAAATTTGATGGTACACCAATCAGAGTTGCAAATGGTTTTATGCGCAACTTGGCACATATTCTAAATGTCAATATCAAACTTGAAAAAAATCTGAAAGCAGATGAAGAGATTGGCCAGGATATGCTTGCACACTTATTAAACGCACTCAATAGCTTCACTTCTCGCAAGAGAGTTCCAAGGGTTACACTTGTATGTGACAAACACAATGGTATTTTTACTAATGTTGTAGCTGGAAACTTTGCAAGATTATCAAATGAGGGATTATTTGGTATTGCAGAACAGTTACTTGAAAATAATAATGGATTGGAATTGATTGATTGTAAAGTCTCAGACATTATGCCTGATGTCTCAATGAAATTATTGGCACCTAAGCCACACCGGTTGGTTAATAACAATGATGAAATATTTAACTTCGGATTAACATTGACAAACAGTGCCATTAATACCTTCATTGGAGATTTTGCATATCGCTTGATTTGTACCAATGGAATGATGGGACTCAAATCTGAAAATAATTTTAAACTTTCAGATATTGGAACGCAAGGATTATTGGATATGCACACACACTTAATTGATGCATCCGAACGAAAATTCATGCCTGCTGACTTTGAATCAAATGTAAGTACAGCTCAAAAAATTGAAGCAAGCTTTGCTGAAGTTGAAACAGCATGGAAATTTGTTAAGAGACAAATCAATTGTACAGAAGATCAACGCGATCGTATTGAGGCATCAATATTATTCAAATACTTTCCTGGGTATTTCAATACAATTGATAAACTCAAAAGGCATAATCTTCAAATCAAAGATATGGATCCAAAGCAAAAGCAAATGCTTCCATCCGGAATGAAAATGTGGGAATTGATTAACAACATTACATTTCTTGGTTCAAATCATATCGGAATTGAGTTTCTAAACACTGACAAACTTTTAGTGTATGGCGGAAAATTAATGGGCAAGGATGCTGACTTGAAATATGCAAGCTACTTATTCCTGAAATAAGGTTGGTTGCATTGCAGGGACATAGCAATTAAGTTATGTCCCTGCTTTAATTTAATTATATTAAATGAAATGCAGTCAAGGCAACTAATATCAGTTATTGCATTCAGTTAAACAATATTAATATCATGACAAATATAAAAATACATCCTCATCTGAGGTTGTTTAACTGAATGTCTGTAAAACAAAAAGGGGATGCATATTATGTATCCCTTTTTTGTTTTAAATTATACTTCCGTAAATTTATTGGAGTGTTTCCTTTTCTGTTTCATCCTGTACTTGTTCTCCACTACCTTCTGCTGCTGATGCAGGTACACTAGGCAAATCACTTGTTTCTTGTGTTTGAGCACTCTCTGTTGGTGGAATTGCTTCATCTTGTGTTTGTGTTTGTATCGGTACCTCTTCCACTGCAGTTGGTTCCATAGACTCTGCATTTGGATCAACAATCTGAGATAGGTATTTGTCAGGGTCCATTGAAAATGTTTCAAAATCAGGTATCTCAGTTACCCCAAGACTAGGAATAAATTCTTTTGTTAGTGTTGGTGTATTAGCTGCACTAGTTGCATCCTGTGGGTTTGTTAAATCAATATCCATTGCATTTAATTTTTTTATATTCAATACTATTCATTTTTATTTATCTATAAATGCATGAAACCTTTAATGCTTATGAGATATAATAATTAAAAATTTTATTTTATGAATATGGAAATAGCGAATGAAGTTAATACGTTAGTTAACTCTACAATACAAGAGCTCTTAGCTAATGCAACAAATAAGCAGGGTTTACTACACACTATTAATATTTTAATGGTTAAACGTAATACATTAGAAATGGAAGTAATAGTAAAGCGTTCTTATTATATTAAAAATCAAAATAGAATTAATGAAATAAATAACTCAATTTATGAAACAGTCACTGCTGAATTAATTTCTGATGGTACTAAACCAAAATTTAGTAATGAAAGTAAACGAAAAATCGAAGCAGATGCCAGATCTTCAGCTAATGAAGAAATAATATATCTCAGAAAGCAAATTGACTTAGATAAAGATCAAGTTATAAAGACAGACCTAATTATAAATAACCTAAGAAAGCTTATTGAAATTTCAGTTGGCTTAATAAAAACATTTTAATATATGTCAAGAGCAAGGAATAATAATTATGACAAGTTAATCCAAAATTATATTCAAGCTAACCCAGACATCAAATCACCTTCCAAATTAGCACGGATCATTATTGATGATGAAAATTTAGATTTTTCTGTTGATACATTTCGCAAGAGAATCAGAAGTTATATTCCATCAATTAATATTACAGATACAAATAAGGGTGAAAGATATAAGGTAAGCAATGGAATGTATTATTGGAAAAGCAAAGGCGGACCAATGAAATTATCAGTAGATCAAGCTGATGAATTATTTTATGAATTTAGTAGACATGGTTTAAATATGACACAAATGTCTATTAGAAATAAACACAACATTTCAGTAAGAGAATGGCATAGTATAAAAGGAACACTATGGCTTTATAAAGATTCAAATATTTTTTCGCCGTGGACCGTAGATAATACAGAGCAGAGTGAGTTACAGGCTCTTATCGAATCCAAAATGAATATGAAATTTGCGGATAAGAAAAGATTAGTAGAAAATGAATATCAAAAAGTTACTTTAAAAAACTATAATAAAGTAATTAAAGAAAACAATATTAATGAAATTGCAATAGAGAGACTCATAGATGAGTTATATGACGAGTTAAATATTTCAACACCCATTATTACTAGAATCGATCCCGGACGCGGTACGGCTAACAAAAACGGTCCTGGGACTATTGTGGCAGTCATTGCAGATCTACATATTGGTTCTAGGGTTGAAGATCTTAATGTTACTTCAGATTTCAACATCGATATACTTAAAAATAGATTGAAAACCGCAGCTATTAAAATAAATAGGATTGGAGCAGAACATGTCAAGCTTGCGATCTTAGGTGATTTGATAGAAACATTCACTGGATTAAATCATAAGAACACATGGCAAAGTATTGATTTTGGTATGTATGGCGCAAAAGTAGTTAAGACTACCGTAGAATTAATGCTAGACTTTTTTAGTTGGATCTATAACTTAGATGAAATTGTTGGTATAGGTGGGAATCATGATAGAATGACTTCAGATAATCGTGAGGATACAAAAAGCCAGATTGCAGAAATTATATTTTATATGATTAAAAAATTATATGGAGATAAAATTTCTATTAAATATGATCCATTAATTATTCATAAAGAGTATGATGGGATATCATATTTATTTACACATGGAGATAAAAAAGTAATAAGAAATGGATTAGAAGCAATGATAGAGCATGGTGATCCTGGTAATTTTAATTTAATACTCCAAGGTCATTGGCACACTAGACAAACAAAAGCAGACCATCCTAAATACAAATGGTTATCATGCCCTAGTATTTTTTCTGGTAATTGGTATAGCGAAAGTAATGGATGGCAGACACAACCAGGGTTCCTAGTTTGTTGGAATGATGGAGAAGATATTCCATTGATTCAAGATATTCCATTAAAATAAAATTACACATTCAATTATAAAAAAGAAAGCCCGGGGAATTTCCTCGGACTTTTTTAATTAAACAAACAATAAAAATATAATTAATCAATTAAAATAAGATGTGCCTTTGTTCTTTTATCTGGTGAGAATACACTAATTACATCTATGGTTTCTTTTATAACTTCCAATTGATTAACGAACCAAGTAAGATTCTGAGAATAAATTACGTAAACGCATTCAGTATTTTTATAAACACCATGTACAATTGAATGTAATTGTTTAGGCGTAGTACTTAAGAAGTATCCAAATGTATTTATATGATTACCTTTGGTTACATTACGTTCTGATGCAGTAAGAGTTAAAGCATCTCTTGAATTATCAACTCTGATTTGATTTTCTTGTTGATGTGTTATTGGCATTGGAAACACCCCGTAGTAATTTAAATGTGTATCACCTTCATTGGGTTGTTCTATATTTAGTTTACTCTTTAATGATGTAAGCAACTTGTCAATTCTTATTGATGCTAGTTTCCAATTCACGCTATATCCTTCGATCTTAGTATCTAACAAAGTTAATGCCGGTGACATACATTCGAGCACAGACTCAAGTCCATACGATTTAAGTAAATAGTCTAAACCGGTATAGGTATTATCTACATCCCAAACACCAATATTAAAATCATTTACCATAGCTGAAGAAAGAACAAATTCATTTTTATTTTTAATATCCTCACCAAATATATTAACACCTATTTTAAATGCTAATTTATTTAATGCATCTTGAATTTCATCTTCATTTTTATTAGATAATTTTTCGCTTAATAGTTTTGATTTTTCTTTATACTGATATTCTTTATCAAGACTTACCAGTGCATTGTCATAAAATATTACCTTTGCTGTTTTCATATTACATTGTTTTTTTTATGTTATTGTCCACAGCCAGTATACCAACCACAATCCCCCAAAAACGAATACGAACGCCAGTATGTATTCGAAGAGTTTTATGATTAACATTAAGATTAATGTTACAATAGGCCAGAGAAAGAACCAAGGCCAAGATATTTCTCTTAACACTGGTACTTGGATTGCCCTAAGTATAATTATCAAAATGTAAATTCCAAATATTGTCATTACTTATTTAATTACATTGCCAATTATTATGTAGTTCTTCAAATGCTTTTATTTTATTATATTTAAGAGATTGTTTTAATGCTTCATTTTTAGCATCAATACTATCGTTTTTCCGTTTATATCGATCACTTCTATTTTTTACACAATCATAAACATCTGGAAATTTAAACCAAGATCGTGTAGTAAATCTAAATAAAAATGGTATTAAATATATTTCTTTATCTTTAATTAAACTAAGCATATCTCGCTCATCAGGAGACATTATAGTATATTTATGTGATTTATTAATTGAATCACTAATTCTATAATATTCTCTTTTTATTACAGTACTACTTATTGAATCTGGAAATGATTTGTATTTCAGTTTTTTGTGATATCTAACTCCATTAATTAATAAGCCAGGATCATGAAGATAATTTTCAAGTTCTTTAGCAATAAGTGCTTTATCAACAAGTCCATATCCATATCCATTATCAATAGTATTGAACCGATAATGATATTCTGCTGCATTTTTATAGGTAGCATAAGATATTGCACCAACTATTAAAAATACCACATAAAGTATCATGATTACATTTAATATTCTTGGTACTATATTGGAATACTTTCGATTGATATTATCGATACGTATCCTGTCTCTTTCACTAAAAAAATATTTTTTCATTGTTTGCTTTGTTTATTATTGCTTAATGCAAATATACGTAAAACAAATAAAACTAAAAAGTGCGGGATGTTGGATTCGAACCACTTCTTTTCCTTGGAAGGGAAACACTTAACCAGTCAAGCTCCATCTCGCATAATAAAAAAAAGCAACCCATATGGATTGCTTTGTATTGAAGAGTAAATTTTTTTTTACTTATTCCATAACTTCTTATTCCATTTAGGTTTGTTTAGTAAAACTAATGTTCCAATGGTTCCGAAGAATCCACTAAGCATCATTACAATTTCAAGTACGCCATAACCATTACCGGTCATGAATCCACCTATAAATAGAATAGCGATAAAAAAATATGATATTAAAAATTTTATTGACATAGTATTATATTATTTTTCTTGTTTAATTACTTTTTTCAACTCAGTAATATTACTTGGACTAATATCCAAGTTATGGACCCTATTTAATTCTTTAAAGTATCCAGACTTTGTTTTACCAGAGTAGACATATTCATATCCACATTTTCTGGCTAATTTTTGTTTTTCTTTTTTTGTCATTGTTATATTTATTTATATAATAATATTAAATGATTTTGAGCGAAGTGTCGGTTTCGAACCGCATCCCCAACGTGGTAGGTTGATACTTTAACCATTTAAGCTACACCTCGCAAAAACTACCATAACTAAAAACCACTAATCTTCAAGTTTAAAACATTGCAAGTTAATGCGAAAATAGTAAGATGGTAGAGATATTATTTATAACTTTATTGCTTCAATTTCTTTGATCAATGCTTTGTATCCTTCTGTCGCAGTTTTTAATTGATCAAATATTCTTTCAGACCATCCAGAAACCTGAGTAACACCAAGTGATTTATCGAATACAGTCTTACCTGATGTCTGATGAATGTTTATAGTAAGTACATTACAAGTAGGATTCATTTTCTTAAACGTTTTAAATAGTGATTGAAAACTACCACTATGCGTACCCTGTTTAAGACCATACCACCACTCCCTTCCAATTACCATATCAGAAAAGATAACTAAATTATCAACTCTAACTTTATTAGCAATGGCATCGTTAATGAAGTCATACATACCTTGTTCAGTACCATCACCACAGTTTCTTCCATTATCATACATTGTGTTAGCATTAGCAAGGATACCACCATCACGATCAATCTTATCATAACGAATTAATTTATCTCCAAAGAGACCAACATAAACATTATCTTGTCCTTGCATTAACATTGCTCCAAATAGATTACCAATTTGTGAAATAGTAGTATTAGAAAACTTAGATGTTAAACTTGCACCACCACTATCTCCTCTTACTGAACCAGAATGATCAATTAAAATTGCAGTGTTTCCTTTGAGTTTAACAATATTTTCACATGAAATATTGATAGCAGTATTCAATGCATTTAAAATCATATCTGCATAACCTGAAGTATTTAAACCTCTTGTTTGGTTATCACTGAATTCAAATTGAATTTTAGAATATGTTCGTGTACCCTTTACATATGATTCAATTTCTTTATACGCAGATAAAAACCTGAATGGTAAAATCTTAGCACCCTGAATTTTTTCTTTGATTACTAATTGACGACATGCCTCAGGTACTTCTTCTGGAGTATTTATCAAGATGTTCTTAAGATTCCTTAGTAAGTTAAAGTAAGGCATTCCATCTTTGTTTTCATTCAATACAGATTTAATTGCTTTAGCTTTAGCTTCTTTAAGCTCGGTGTTAGATGAAACATCCTTACCGGCTTCACTCATGGTTTGTTCAAGAATTTTCGATCCATCAACACGTTCAAATTTTAAACCATATACTAATGCCTCAATAATTGAGATCTCAATATAACCATGTTTATTAATTTGTTTAGCTCTCGTTTTAGCACCACTTCTTTTTGAAGATAGTAATGCATCACGAAGATCTTTACATTTAACCTTAACAAATTGATTTGTGTTAACATTAGGATTGGGGTGAAACAAATTGATAAGATCAATCATGGAAACATTTTTATGATTCATCTTATACTTATCAAATAAATATGAATCCATTGATTCAAGCTTACTTCTAAATCCTTTTTTCAAAGCATTTGGTAACTTCATTGCTTCTGAACCATCTCTTACCATGCTAATCCAGTATCCAACAATCTCTGCCATATCATCTGGACGCATTGCAATCTTCTGAAAGAAGCGTGAACCCCATTCTTTTCCTGATACTCTCTTACCAACTTCTCCAGCAAGTAAGTGAGTTGTTGAACGCATATGCGCATCACGCCTGGCATAAATTGCCAGCTTAGCTAAAAATTCAGGATCTACCTTATCCGCAGCTTTTTGTAATCTGGATACAATTTTTTTTTCTGTCTCATAATAACTTTTTTGTAAAAAAGAAGTTAATACAGTTGAAACTAATTCTTCTTTGGCAGTTAATTCAAATGCACTTTCTCCCATTTCATTAATGGCAGTTGGCATTCTTTTCTTTGTTTTACTATTAAATTTTGACATAATTTAAAGAATTTTTTTAATTAAACCTTTGTTTACTAAGATGGTATAGATCTTGCGCTGATCATAATCATCAATATCTTGAATTACTTTTCCGGCTTTAATAATTTTTAGACTTCTACCTATCTCTTTGGCAACCGGAACTGTAATATCATGTTGTTCTTTTTCATCAACCACCATTGTAATAAAGGTTCGTGATAATATATTTTTTTGATCTGTCATGACTGTTCTTTGCTCTTTATATGCTTTAAGCAAAGATGCTAATGCATCACCAAAGTAATACATTGCTCCTATTTCTTTACCATTTTTAATTACAATAAACATATTATAATCTTTCTTTATGCTAATATTATTTGGTGAACGGACCAGCGAAATTTTTATCCCGTATACATCTCCAATATCTAAGATAAGATGTACTCGCTTTCACCAAGTGGAAGCATCAAGTATCGAACCTGAATCTATGGATTTTCAGTCCATCACATAGACCATCTTTGCTATACTTCCAAAATTATACTTTTATTGCAATATCAAGATGAACAATAAGTTAATCACATTTGCATCCACATCCATCTATATTGTCATGATTATTCATCTATACGTAAATCTTCAAGAAATGTAATCAATGCAAGTGTTGCCATCTCAACTGCATCAGTATCGTTTTCCATTTCATTCAAGATATCTATTCTATTGCAAAATGTATCCAGGTCAGTAATTGAACCATCAATTACTTTAACGTAAAATTTGTTATCCCTTTTATTAAAGTAAACAAAATCAACTAAATTTTCATCCATGCAATAATCAAGTAAATTGCTTTCAATCTCATATTCAATCTCATCATCAAGATTGTTTAAATGATTTAAACATTGTAATGGAGCTGTAATACCAAACGCAAACTGATCATCATTAACAATGTTTGTTTCCATTGAAATAAGGAATTCACCAAATTGATTCATTACATGTTTACCTTCTGCCTCCATATGTTTAAGCTGATCATTGGTAATACCATCATGCCCAACAAGAAATAATCCAATGGGAATTAAATTAATATTTTTCATTATTTATTGTTTTTTATTGTTATTATTAATATGGATACAAATATATAATTTTTAATTAAAACAAAAAAGTATTTGTAAACTGAGTGAAGATGGGGGGAGTCGAACCCCCATGTCTTTCGACACCAGATCCTAAATCTGGACTGTATACCAATTCCAGCACATCCCCAATAATTAAAACATCCCACTTGGCAGGATGCTTAACCTAAAAATTGGTATTACTAAAAATTATTTTATTGAATCTAACATTTTCTTAAAACTACTAGTATCCATAAAATCTGTAGTTGTATAATTTCCAAATGTTAAATTATCAGAGTTATAAAATGAGTCGTTTTTCGTTGGTTCTGTATATGGTTCAACTCCATCTTCTAATGCTAAGATATCATCTGGTGATGGTATATTTTCACATGCATTAATTCGTATTATTCCATCCTTTGGTTTCATTTTGAATTTTTTACGCATTGCATTTATAATCTTACCTATAGATTCAGCTTCATTTGATACATCAATTACATCAACATCAGCATTCTCAACGAGTGGAATTTTGTATCCATGCTCATCCTTACCAAACCATGTAAAATTTACTTTATAATCCATTATATGTGTTTTTAAAAAATAAGGAGGAAAATGTTGAATCAAGTAGTGTCAAGTTTAATTTAAGAAATTAGTCGAAGTAACTTGATTCGTTACCGCCCTATACATTTATGGTTATTCCCACAAGGGGAAAAGTGAACTGGGATGTTTGCGAGAAAGTAACGGATTTGAACCGTTGACCTTCAGATACTAAATCTGATGCTCTAACCAACTGAGCTAATTTTCGAAGTAACCCAGTTCATAACCACCTATTTTCATTATGTTAAAGAACATTATAAGTTAGAGAGAATTAAGATGAGAGATAATTGTCAATTGGCCGTTCGACGGGCCGATTCATATTTAAGTTATAAATTTCCAACACAGAAAGTTTTCGAAGTAACTCTCATCGTTACTACTCTTGTATGTAGTGATAATAGGACTTGAACCTATGACACCGTAGCACAGCATAACTGAAATCTACACGCTCTAACCAACTGAGCTATATCACTAATTCTGAACGTTTTGTCAATACTTTGTATTGTGCAGTGCTCACTACGTGCAAGTAGTTCAGATCGAGTACCTAGCGCAAGGGGGATTCGAACCCCCGACCTACGGATTATGAGTCCGGCAAGCTGACCGCTGCTCCATTGCGCAATATATATTTTATTAAAATTCTTTCATCCGATATATTATTTATACGTAAAAATTTATTATAGTTTTTTACTTTTTTATTAGAATACAAATATATGCATTTTTTTTAAAATATAAAAGTAAGAACTATTTTAGTTTGCTTACTATATTTTCGGGTAATTTATATTTAAATAAATACCATGAATTCTTTTCTCTAATACACATGTTTTGCCAAATCATTATACATAATGTACCAATTGAAATTATCAAAAATATAATTCCAAACCCAATTAGAATATCATAGTATTTCCCAGTAAAAAACATACTAAAAATAAATGATGCAATTGATACAATTGATACAATTGCAAATATTAAAAAAGTTACAACAAAATTCATTTTTTTAATTTTTAATTATTAATATAAACCAGTGTTTACATGCGCGCACACATCGCGCAAACAAGCAAACAAATTATTTAACTATTCAATGTTTCTGTAACGAATATCAGAATCATGTATACAATTGCAAATATTAAAAAAGTTACAACAAAATTCATTTTTTAATTTTTAATTATTAATATAAACCAGTGTTTACATGCGCGCGCACATCGCGCAAACAAGCAAACAAATTATTTAACTATTCAATGTTTCTGTAACGA
>CAYOHQ010000023.1:16355-17458 GCA_964403805.1 uncultured Thioalkalispiraceae bacterium
ATATCAGAATCATGTATACATTGCCTTGCATTGCTAATAAACCTTACAATAATAAAATAAATAATAACCACAAAAATTGCTATTTTCATAATGTATCACTTAAAATTTTACGTAATAATTTAATTTCTGTTTTCAATTTGAAAATCTCTTTAACAGAAGACTGGACAATAGGTATATCCTCAAATTTTTGATGATCATTAATTATTTTCATATATTTTTTAAACCATTCTTCATTGTGCTTTATCTTCTAAATAATTTTATCTTCACTAGTCATTAATATTTTCCTTTAGTTATTTGCTTGCGCACTGTACTTATAATTGCCAACTTCTGCTGAGTACATTATCATTGGGAACCAACATACACCCATCTTCCATCTTGTATTCCAATTGCTTATTCCACCCATAATACTCATTATTGAATAAACCAACTTTAATGATTTCATCTTCAATTTCAGGAAACCAAGAAAAATCACTTTCATAATTACTATCCTCTATATGATCCAATGCACATAATGCGACCTCTTAATATAATGCCGCATGTTTGCTAAAATCGTTAATTTTTCTTTAACCGTAAATCGTGTTTTATTTTTTTCATAATACAAATATAATTGATATAACCTGAACTGAAAAGTAAGACAAATTAATTAAGATTTTCAATAAAAAGCAAATTATATAATGCACTCATATTCAGACCATATGACATCAAACTCCTGTTAGGCCAATGCTTATATTAAACCACTAGTATTTTCCTTTCGTTATTTGTTGTCGTACTGTACTTATAATTGCTAACTTCTTTTTATTATACTTCTTTTTCTCTACTGAATTAGTTATATCAATATTATCAAAAATAAGTGCTAATGGAAATTTATATTTAGGTTTAAATTTAGTACCAACTTTAATAATTTCATCTCGCAATTCAGGAAACTCTAATTCCATATTAGTATACACTCGATCATACAATTCTTCATATTTCCAATCACTATATAAATGACACAAAAATATTGTTTTACTTGTATCTATTGATACCAAAGATGTTTTCCGCATATATGATAAGCATTTCAATTTTTGTTTTATACTTAAACCATTCTTCATGCGTTTATTATG